>DASQVN010000401.1:0-3686 GCA_035640755.1 Rhodopila sp. | reverse complement strand
ACACTGCCGGTGAACATCCCGCCCGGGAAACGCTACGGCCGGCCGATCATGCTGGCCGGCGCCAAGTCAAATACGGGCGGTGGACGCATTCCAAAGCATGCGCCGGTCGAGGTCGCGCAGCTTCCCGAACCGCCGCGGCATTTGGCCTCCAACGGGGCACCAAACGGCCAGCAGATCGCACTGGTCGAGCCGCCGGCCCCGCCGCCGGTCCCCGCGAGCCGCGGCGGATTCCACTTGGTCGCCACCGCCAACGCTGCCGACGCTGCCCCGGCTCGGCATGGGCCGGTCGCTTCCGGCCAATGGGCGATCCAGATCGGCGCATACGCCAACCAGACCCAGGCGCACGTCGCTCTCGTCGCCGCACAGAACCACGCGCATGTCGAACTCGCGGTCGCGCATCCGTTCGTCGCGACGGTGCGCCAGGGCAAGGCGGTGCTGTGGCGGGCACGGATGACCGGGATGTCACGCGATACCGCGATGGGCGCCTGCGAGAAGATCATGCACGCACGGACAAGCTGCATCGTGCTGTCGCCGGATGCGCAGGGATAGAGCGGATCGCGGGAGCGCGGAAAGTGCGGACGCGTGAATCCGCTCTATAAATCAACGGCTAGCGCGCTTTCGCCGTTCCCAGTCAACCTGAAAGTGCGCTAGCATCACTCGCCCGCCTGCCCCGTCTTCAACACGAAGCTCAACGCCTGCCCAGGCACCCCAACCTTGCCGGTCAGCGAAGCAGCCGACCCACGCATCGTCAACGTCTCGGACGGCGCATTCGTCGCCACGCCGCCAGCCGTCTCGGCGTCCAGCCGGCAGGTGGCGCTGCCGGTGCAGCGGAAGGTGCCGTTCAGCACCGCGGAGCCGAGCCGGCTGATGCCGATCCAACTATCCACCAGGTTGCCGTCCTCGCCACTCAGCAAGGACAGGCGGCCGTCCAGCGGCTGGTTGTCGAAGGTCAGGGTCACCGGCCAGGCGTAGGCGTGCACCGGCAGCGTGTTCGGCACGTTCAGATCCGCCCCCAGCCCGGCGACAGTGGCGGCCATCGAGCGTAGCGCACCGATCCAGAAGGCGCGCGCCTGCTCCTGGAACGCCGGGTCGCCGCGCACATTCTCGCCCATCCCGTATTCGTAGAAGACCCCATGGCGAAGGTAGGAGCCGAGACGCTGGCCAAAGGCGGGCGGATCGCTGCTGGGGTGGAACACCGACCCAAGGTCGCTGTTCTCGGCCAGGTCGGAGTAGACGACGGCGCGGATCGTCTTCGTGCTGTCGGCGAAGCGCCCCTCATCCGACGCAAGGGCGCGCAGGATCTGCTTGCGCGGCGGGTTGTCGGCGGCAATGCGCACCTGGTCGGCTGGGCGCCTGGCCTCCATGTAGATCTGCGTCAGGGCAGCGCCGAAATCACGCAGGAAATACTTCTTCTGGTCGGCGATCTGGTCCACCGGGTTCTGCCGCAGGATATAGGTCTCCCGCGCCAGCGCCTCCTTCTTCGCCGCCGGATAGTCGGGCCAGCAGCCCGACCAGTATTCCTTGCTCTGACCGTCGTCCGGAGAGAGGCGAACGACCGAGACCCGCTCCCCCGGCGTCAGCGTCGCACGCAGCTTGGTGGCAAGCTTGATCGCCCAATCGGTCTGGCCGGTGGTCATCATCATGTCGTCAATGTAGACGACGGTGCTGCGCACGGTTGGCTGCTGGCAGTACGACGTATCCAGCCCATAGTTGTCGAACAAGGCCCAACCGGGGCGGCACAGCAGGTTGCCAACGCCCAGCAGCGCGGCCGCGGCCGCGATGCGCCAGCCCCTCATCAGACCAGCCCCCGGATCGTCTCGGGCGTGATGTTCAGCGGTTCGTTACGGAAATCGGCGACGCTGATCTGCGCTGAGGCAGGGCCGGTGCGCTCGATCGCCACGCTGCCCGGCCGCGATGCGGCGATCTGCGCAAGGTTGGCGCGGTAGGTCTGGGCGTTGGCCCGGGTGACGGCGGTCAGCACATTGACCAGTGCCGTTTCATGCGCCTCGATCTGCGCCAGCAGGTCGCGTTCCGCGACCGCATCCGCCGCGCGGGTGCGGCCAGTGGCCTCCAGCCGCTCGATCTCCCTGGTCAGGCGCGCCTCGATCTGGCGGGTACGGCTCAAGTAGGGGCGGCGGAGGCGGTCGTAGACCCGCTGCGCGCGCAGGTGCTGCCAGGTCGCGTCCATGTAGTCGGGGTCCTTGTCGTGCGCCATCACGGCGATGAACACGCCGACCGCCCAGGCCATGACGTTCCACAGCAGGCTGAGCAGCACATCCCGCATCGGATCGACGGCGATCGTCGCCTCCGGCCCCAGGATGTTGACCTGCGGCTGACCGGCAAGCTGGTGCATCACCGCGGCGTAGCGGGACCCTGACGCCGCGCCCAGGACAATCAGCAGGGAGAACGTGGAAAGCCCCAGCATCCGCCAGTCGCCCCGGCGGTCGATGTCGTCGCGGTGCCGGCCGAAGCGGTAGGACCATTGCTTGAACAGCATGCCATGGCCATGCGCGGCGAAGGCGAGCAGCACGCCCATCACGATGGTCGCGCCGGCGGCGATCGCGACGACCCCGGCAAACAGGTAGAACACGTCGAAGTTGATCAGCCATTCCGCGACGCCGATGCACAGCATGGCGATCCAGTAGGCTGGGTTGTAGGCCATCATATTGGCATCGCGGTTCTCATGGTCGGCGCGCAGCTTCTGGTAACGCGACTCGGCCTCACGGAAGCGGTTGCGGACGCGGATATAGGTCTGGTCGGCCTCCAGTCGGTCCTCGGCTTCCTGCTGCTCGCCCGCGGTGCGTTCGCGTGCAGCGGCGATCTCTCGCTCGGCTTCCTGCGCGGCCCGGATGGCGCGCATCTTCGGCTCGATGGCGACGTCGAAGCGCCGGCGGGTCTGGCGCCAGCGGGCCAGTACCGCGCGGGCGGGCTCGATGACGTGCAGGCGGGTGCCCGGGGTCAGGCCATCCGGGTCGATGGCGATCTTGCCGAAGGCGGCTTCCTCCTGCGCCCGGTCCATCAGGACGGCCGGGGGAAAGCGCAGCTCATCAACCTGCTGCATCGGGAAGCGCATGGCCTCGTCATAGGCCGACTTGATTTCCTCGGTCGGCAGCTTGGTGTCGGTTCTGGTTTCGGTGGTGCTGCGCGCCATTCCGATCCCTCCCTGTTGTTCAGTATGGCACAGGCGCCCGAAGTGGACTGGGCTGCGCTTCCGGGGCAAGCATATTCGGCTGATAGCCCGCCGGCGGCAGCGGGCGGGCGGCGGACGGTCCCGCGCGCAGGGGCGCGGGCGTCGCCGCGGCGGCTGGGGTCAGCGGGTGCAGCGCGACCGAGCCGATGCTGGCCAATTGGTAGTCCTGGTCCAGCCGTAGCACCTGCGCGGAACCGGTGCCGCCATTCTGCCGCACCACACCGAGGTTCGCCTCCAGGCAGCGCGACATCAGGAACTCCACCCGCCGGTTCCGTGCCCGTCCGGCTTCGGTGCGGTTATCGGCAATCGGCTGGCGCTTGCCGATCGCAACCGCACTGAGCTGCGACGGATCAAGCCCCCGGTCCACCAGCGCCCGCAACACCTTTGCCGCGCGACGGCGGGAAAGGTCCATGTTGTAGGCGTCGGACCCGGTGGCGTCGGTATGGCCGAGCACGGTCAGGTGCCAGCCGGGCGCATCGCGGCGAATGCGGTCGGA
>DASQVN010000400.1:0-4717 GCA_035640755.1 Rhodopila sp. | reverse complement strand
AGGCGATCTCCTCGAATTCACAGGTATCGGCGACGTCGAGAATGTCGTAGCCGCGGTAGTGCAGGTCATTGCCCGTGCGTCCGACGGTGCACAGCGCCGTGTTGCCGGCGGTGACGCCGGACAGACCGACGCCCTTCTTCGCGCGGTTCGGTGCGGCGGTGGTGGTTTCGCTCATGTTTCGTTCCTCCTTCTTCAAAGAATACCGGGCTTACCGACTTCCAGAGCGCCAGCCGGCAGGGCGACATTCAACTGGTGCAGCTCGCCCGCCGGCAGCCTCGGCAGATCCTGCACAGCATCCAGGAAGCGGTTCGACTCGCGCGCGCTGATGACGCCGTCGGTCAGGATCCTGAACTTGCGGATGTAGTCCTCGCGGCCAAAGGGACGGGCGCCGAGGGGATGCGCGTTGGCGACGGCGAGCTCATCGTCGATCTTGCTGCCGTCGCGCATGAAGATTTCGACGCGGCCGCCGAAGGACAGCTCATTCGGGTCGGTGGCGCGATAGCGGCGTGTCCATTCGGGGTCTTCGACCGTTTCGATTTTGTGCCACAGGCGCACGGTGTCAGGGCGCGCCGCCCGCTTCGGCGCGTAGCTGTCCACGTGATGCCAGGTGCCATCCTGCAGCGCGACGGCGAAGATGTACATGATCGAATGGTCCAGCGTCTCGCGGCTCGCCTTCGGGTCCAGCTTCTGCGGATCGTTGGCGCCCGTGCCGATAACGTAGTGGGTGTGATGGCTGGTGTGGATGACGATCTTCTCGATGTCATCGAAGTTGGTGATCTGCTCGCGCATGCGGAACGCGAGATCGATCAGCGCCTGGGACTGGTACTCGGCGCTGTGCTCCTTGGTAAAGCTGTCCATGATGGCGCGCTTGGCTTCGCCGGGGCCTGGCAGGGACACTTTGTAGGTTGCGTCCGGACCGCCGAGCATCCAGGCAATGACGCTGTCCTCACCTTCGTAGATCGGGCTGGGGGCGCCTTCGCCGCGCATCACGCGGTCCACCGCCTCGACGGCGAGCTTGCCGGCATGGGCGGGCGCGTAGGCCTTCCAGGAGCTGATCTCGCCCTTGCGGGACTGGCGGGTGGTGAAGCTGACATGCACGGCCTGCTGGACGGCCTGGTAGATGACGTCCTGCTTCAGACCGAGCAGCGTGCCGATGCCGGCGGCCTGGGCACAGCACAGATGGGCGATGTGGTCGATCTTGTGTTCGTGCAGGCAGATGGCGCGCACCAGGTCGATCTGGATTTCGTATCCGGTGGCGATGCCGCGGATCAGTTCCCTCCCCGATTTTCCGGCGGTTTGCGCGACCGCGAGGATGGGCGGGATGTTGTCGCCGGGGTGGGCGTAGTCGGCCGCGAGGAACGTGTCATGCATGTCAAGCTCGCGCACCGCGGTGCCGTTGGCCCATGCGGCCCATTCCGGGAAGACGCGCTTGCTGGATGGCACGCCGAACACCGTGGCACCGTTGCGGTAGGCGCGGGCGAGTGCCATGTCGCGGGCGGAGACGACTGGGCGGCGGTTGACCGCCGCGATGGCGACGGCGGCGTTGTCGATGATGCGGTTGATGATCATGCCGGCAACGTCGCGCGGCACGGCGACCCGGTCGGCAGCGACCCCGGCGATCTTCCAGGCGAGCTGATCCTCCCGCTTCAGGTCCGCCTTCGACGGGTGGACCTTGACTGCATATTCGATCATTAACTCCCTCCATCGGGCGCCGTCGTGATGCGGCGCGTATGAAGCCCGTGGCTCCGGGCCATGCATTGCTTCGTAGAGTTGACAACTCCCAACAGCAAGCCAGGGGCATTGCGCAGTCAACGCGCTGTGGCATGCTTTGCGCTCGATCAAAGGAGGCATCGCTTGGCCCGCATTATCACCGTCGCCGCCGCGCAGCTTGGTCCGATCCAGAGGGCGGAGCCGCGTGCCTCTGCCGTGCAACGCATGGTCCGGCTGCTGGAGCGCGCGCACAAGCGGGGCGTGGAGCTGGTGGTGTTCCCGGAGCTGGCAATGACAACGTTCTTCCCACGTCACTACCACGAAGACATCACCGAGGTGGACCACTGGTTCGAGACGTCGATGCCGTCCAAGGAAACGGCGCCGCTGTTTGATGCGGCGCGCCGCTACGGTATCGGCTTTCATCTGGGCTATGCGGAGATCACGCGGGAGGCCGATGAAACCGGTGCGGTGCGCAGGCGGCGGTTCAACACGGCGATCCTGGTCGGGCCCGAGGGCGACATCCTGCTGAAGTACCGCAAGGTGCATCTGCCGGGGCATGCCGAGTACGATCCAAAGCGCGGTGTGCAGCATCTCGAGAAGCGGTATTTCGAGGTCGGCAACCTCGGCTTTCCGGTGATCCGCGCGCCGATGGGCGGGCTGCCGGCGATCAACATGGGCATGCTGATCTGCAACGACCGCCGCTGGCCGGAAGCATGGCGGGTGCTGGGCCTGCAGTCAGTCGAGCTGGTGGCGCTGGGCTACAACACGCCGAGCCTGAATATGGAGGGGGGTGGGTTCGAGGCACATCACCTGCGGGTGTTTCATTCGCACCTGTCAATCCAGGCTGGGTGCTATCAGAATGCGTGCTTCGCGGTGGCCACGGCGAAGGCGGGCAAGGAGGACGGGCACGAACTGTTCGGCCACTCCATCATCGTCAACCCGCAGGGCGAGATCATCGCCATGGCCGGAAGCTGGGATGATGAGCTGATCACCGCCGACTGCAACCTGGACATGTGCGAACTCGGGCGAACGACAATCTTTGCGTTTCACAAGCACAGGCGGCCCGAGGCGTATGGACGCATTGTCGAGCAGGTGGGGGCGGTGGCGCCGCAGGAGTGGCGAAGAACCTGATGCGCTGATTGTTTGTTCGGCCGCGTGATTCGCGCTTTCCGGCGATTCCGCCTTCAGCAATCACAATCGGTCAGACCGGCAACAGGTCTTCCAGCTTCCATTCCTCGGCCGACGCGCCGGCCAGCGCCTGGATACGGGCCTCGTCGGCCTTCAATTCCGCAGCCGGGCCGGAATAGACCATCTCACCGTTTTCCAGCACATATGCATGGTCACTGATATCGAGGCTCATGCGGACGTTCTGCTCCACCAGCAGGATGGAGATCCCTTCGGCCCGCATCTGCGCGATGATGCGGAATACCTCCTTGACGATCAGAGGTGCCAGCCCTTGCGACGGCTCGTCCAGGATCAGCAGGCGCGGGTTCAGCAGAAGGGCACGAGCGATCGAGAGCATCTCCTGCTCGCCGCCTGAGAGCTGCCGGCCGCGATTGGTCTTGCGCTGCGCCAAGCGGGGGAAGATCTCATAAATCCGTTCCAGGGTGAACGGGCCGGGACGCTCGATCGGGACGCGCAGGTTTTCGTCGACGGTCAGGTTGGGGAAGACCCGCCGTCCCTCCGGGACGTAGCCGACGCCGGCGGCGGCGATGCGGTAAGGCGGCCACCCGGTGATGTCCTGCTCGAACAGCGACACGCGGCCGGTGCGGGGCGGGGTGAGCCCAACCAGGCTGCGCAGCGTGGTGGTCTTGCCGGCGCCGTTTCGGCCAAGCAGCGTGGTGATCCGGCCCTCCGCCACGCTCAGCCCGACATCGTGCAGGATGTGGCTCTTGCCGTAGTAGGTGTTCAGCCCTTCGGCGGACATCGCGGTCATTCGGCATTTCCCAGATAGGCGGCCTGCACCGCCGGGTGGGCGGCGATCTCGGTCGGCGTGCCTTCGGCGAGCAGCTTGCCCTCGGCCAGCACGGTGATCCTGTCGGCCAGGTTGAAGACCACCCGCATGTCATGCTCGATCAGCACGATCGTGTAGGCGCTGTTCCGGTGCAGCCTGCGGATCAGGTTGGCGACGGCGTAGGTTTCCTGCTCGCCCATGCCGGCCGTGGGCTCATCCAGCAGCAGCAGGCGGGGCTTCAGCGTCAACGCGGTGGCGATTTCCGCGGCACGCTGGTCGCCGTGCGACAACTCGCCGACCAGCCGGTCGGCTTTGGCGCTCAGTCCGGTCAGTACCAATGCCTCCTCGATACCACGATCGACCGAAGCGGCATGGCGCCCGCCAGGCCAGAACCGCAGCGACAGGCCCTGGGCGCTTTCCACTCCGATGCGGATGTTCTCCCGCACGGTCAGCTCGGGGAAGATCTCGGTGATCTGGAACGTCCGCGCCATTCCCATCGCGACGCGTTCGGTGACCTTCCTTCGGGTGACATCGGCGCCGTCGAAGTAGATTGCTCCCCTGGTCGGCGGGAAAAAGCCCGAGATCATGTTGAAGAACGTGGTCTTGCCGGCCCCGTTCGGACCGATGATGGCACGCAGCTCCCCCGGCGCGACGCGCATCGACACGTCGTTGACGGCCACCAGACTGCCGAACTGCTTGGTGACACCGTGCACGTCCAGCATGGTCATCGGCTGGCCCCCCTTTGCAGCATGCCCCCCCTTTGCAGCATGCCAAGGAGGCCGCGGGGGAAGAACAGCACGACCAGGACGAAGATCAGGCCGACAAACGACATCCAGTTGACGGTCATCGAAGAGATATAGTCCTGCAGCAACACGAACAGCGCCGCGCCGACCAGCGGTCCCCAAAAGGTGCGCATGCCGCCCATCACGGCCATGATCACGATCTCACCGGACAGCGAGTAATGCAGGCCCATCGGATCGGCGAAGTTGTTGAGCAGCGCATACAGCGCGCCGGCCAGAGCGGTGAATGCGCAGGAGATCGAGAACGACAGCC
>DASQVN010000399.1:0-5777 GCA_035640755.1 Rhodopila sp. | reverse complement strand
TCGGAATCGAGAAGCTGGTTCCGCGGATGCGGGACCTGGGGGTTTTCATCCGGTTGCTGTCGCGCAGCGCGCTGGGCTCGCCGATCACGCAGTATACCTCGCACTTCCGCGGGCCGCGCGACGGCAGGGAGATGCACATCGTGCTGGTCGACAACGGCCGCTCCACTCGGCTGGGCATGGAGGAGTTCTGGACCTCGCTGAAGTGCATCCGCTGCGGCGCGTGCATGAACACCTGCCCGGTGTTCCGGCGCAGCGGTGGGCTGGCCTATGGCGCGACCTATTCGGGGCCGATCGGGCTGATCCTTGATCCGACATTCGACAAGCGGAAATACTCGACGCTGCCGTTTGCCTCGACGCTGAACGGGTCATGCAGCAATGTCTGCCCGGTGAAGATCAACATCCATGAGCAGATCTTCGCCTGGCGGCGGGTGCTGGCGGAGGAGCATCAGATCGATCCGGCGAAGCGGCAGATGATGAAGGCGGCCGGGGTGGTGCTGTCGCATCCGGCGCTGTATCGGGCGGCGATCGCCTCGGCGGACTCGGCGCTGCGGCTTCTGCCGAAATTCGTTGTGTACAACCGATGGAACGCCTGGACGGAGGGGCGGGAGATGCCGCCGGTGCCGCGGGAAACGTTCCACGCGTGGTATGCGCGGACGCGCGGGGTGCCGCGATGACCCCGCGGCAGGCGATCCTTGCTGCCGTCCGCCGCAATCGCCCTGCGGGGCGGCACGAACTGCCGGATGTGCCGCGGTTTCCGGCGGATGAAACCGATCTGGCGGCGCGTTTTGCCGAGAACCTGAAGCGGATGGGCGGAAAGGTTCTGGAGGACGCGGCGGAACTGCCAAGCGCCCTGCCCCGCAGCGGCGTGGTCTGTTCGGCGGTGTCGGAGGTGGCCGGCACGCGCGATCCGGCGCTCGTGGCACGGCCCGCCGACCTGGCGGATGTCGAGGCCGCGGTGGTGCGGGCGGTGCTTGGGGTGGCCGAAACGGGGTCGGTGCTGTTCACCGAGGCGGAGCTGCGGACGAATGCGGTCGCTTATCTGGCGCAGCACCTCGTCGTGCTGCTCGATCCGGCGGATATCGTTGCATCGATACACGATGCGTATGAGCGGCCAGAGTTTCATGCGGCCCGTTATGTGGTGTTTCATACCGGGCCATCGGCGACCGCGGATATCGAGGGGGTGCTGGTGCATGGCGCCCAGGGTGTGCGGTCACTGACGGTGGTGTTCGTGCCGCGGCGCTGACAGCGCATTCCGTCGCGATCGTCCACGTGCCCGAACTGATCCGGAACAGATTGCCAAGGTCAAACTTGACATACTGTTGCACAAATGATAAAGTGGCAACAACTGATTAAGAACAAGCCGCGTTCAGACCGCGGAATCGGGAGGCGCACATGGCAATGTCCCGCCGCGCTCTGCTTGGCGCGACGATGGCTGGCCTACCGCGGTGGAGCTCCGCTCAACAAAAGGCACCCATCCGCATTGGCGTACTCGGTGACATGAATGGGCCGTACGCGGATTTCGGTGGGCCGGGCTCGGTCGCCGCTGCGCGGCTCGCTGCCGAGGAGTTTGGCAGCGTGCTTGGCAGGCCAGTCGAAATCGTTGCGGCGGACCATCAAAATAAGCCGGCCATTGCCGCGTCGATTGCTCAGGGCTGGATTGATACGAATGATGTTGTGGCAGTCGTCGAATGCGCAACTTCGGGTGCTGCCTTGGCCCTACAGCAAGTATTGCGCGACAAGCGGCGGATTTTTCTCATCACCGTTGCCGGAAGCTCCGACCTGACCAACAGGGCATGCTCTCCGGTCGGCTTTCATTTCAATTGTGATACCTACGCATTGGCGCGCGGCCCGGCCCGAGCCCTTACGATGCAAGGCGACAACACGTGGTTTTTCATCACCGTCGATTATGCCTTTGGTCATGCGTTGGAGCGCGATGCGGCGCGCTTCGTGGCCGAGGCCGGTGGCAAGGTGCTGGGCACGATCCGGCACCCCCTCGGGACCAGTGACTTTTCCAGCTATCTGGTCGCTGCACGGGCGTCAGGCGCGAAGGTGATTGCCTTCGCGAACGCAGGTCAGGACGCGCAGAATGCGATCAAGCAAGCTGCCGAGTTCGGCATCGGCCGCCGCGGCGAGCGGCTGACCGCGTTGCTGCTGTTCATCACCGATGTGCGGGCGGTAGGGCTCGAGCTGGCGCAAGGATTGGTGCTAAGCAACAGTTTCTACTGGGACCTCAATGATGCAACGCGCGCCTGGACGAAGCGGTTCCAGCAAGCCTTCAAGCCGGTGCCGCCGACCATGAACCAGGCCGCCGGATATGCCTCGGTCCGCCATTGCCTGCGCGCGATCCAGCAGACCGGCAGCACGGAGGCGCAGGCGGTTGCGGCGGCCATGCGCAACCTTCCCGTGAACGACATGTATAACGACAACGTGGCCATCCGCGCGGATGGGCGCGTGCTGTCGAAGATGTACCTGATGCAGGTGAAAGCACCGGGCAAATCGGCTTATCGTGATGACGACTATGAAGTCGTGTTGGCCACGCCCGGCGCCGAGGTTTTCCGGCCCGTCGCGGAAAGCGAATGCAGCCTGGTACGCACGTAGTAGCGGAGCGCGCGCCGGTCAGCCCTGGATGAAGGCCAGCAGATCGGCGTTGATCGTCTCCGCCTCCGTCGTGGGCATACCGTGCGGGAAGCCCTTGTAGGTCTTCAGCGTGCCGTTGTTCAGCAATTTGGCCGAGAGCGGGCCTGAATTGGCGTACGGCACGATCTGGTCGTCATCACCATGCATGACCAGCACCGGGACGGTGATCTTCTTCAGGTCCTCGGTAAAGTCGGTCTGGGAAAAGGCGACGATGCCGTCGTAGTGCGCCTTGGCGCCACCCATCATGCCCTGACGCCACCAGTTCCAGATCACGCCCTGCGCCGGCTTCGCGCCAGGACGGTTGTAGCCATAGAACGGGCCGGCCGGAAGGTCCTGGTAGAACTGGGCACGGTTGGTGGCGACCTGGGCCTGCAGGCCGTCGAACACCTCCTTCGGCAGGCCGCCGGGGTTGGCGTCGGTCTTCACCATCAGCGGCGGCACCGCAGCGATGATCGCGGCCTTGGCGACCCGACTTTCCCCGTGGCGCGCCAGGTAGTGCACGACCTCTCCGCCGCCGGTGGAGTGGCCGACATGCACGGCATTTTTCAGGTCCAGATGCGCGGTCAGGGCAGCGAGATCATCGGCGTAGTGGTCCATGTCATGCCCGTCCGCGGTCTGGGTGGAACGGCCGTGGCCGCGGCGGTCATGGGCAATGACGCGGAAGCCCTTGCCGAGGAAGAACAGCATCTGCGCATCCCAGTCGTCCGCCGAGAGCGGCCAGCCATGGCTGAACACGATCGGCTGCCCCTTGCCCCAATCCTTGTAGAAAATCTCGACGCCATCCTTGGTGGTGATCGTGGGCATGTTCTGTGTCCTCCCTGCTGTACGCAGGTTGCCGACCTCAGGGCGCAAAAGCACGGAAAAGATAGACCACGTCGTCTGTCCACGAGGCATGATCAATATCCGGCAACGTCGATGATGGCTTCGGCAAAGGCCCTGGGTGCTTCCTGAGGCAGATTGTGGCCGATGCCGCCTTCGATGGTACGATGCGCATATCTGCCGGAGAATTTCCTTGCGTAGGCGCTGGGATCGGGGTGCGGTGCGCCGTTGGCGTCGCCTTCCAGAGTGATGGTGGGCACCGAAATGACCGGGGCCTGGGCAAGCCGCGTTTCCAGGTCGTCGTACTTGCGCTCGCCGTCGGCAAGGCCGAGCCGCCAGCGGTAGTTGTGGATGGTGATGGCGACGTGGTCGGGGTTGTCGAAGGACGCTGCAGAGCGGTCGAACGTGGCGTCATCGAACTGCCATTTCGGCGAAGCGAGGTGCCAGATCAGCTTCGCAAAATCGTGCCGGTATTTTTCGTAGCCGGCGCGCCCCCGCTCGGTCGCGAAGTAATACTGATACCACCATTGCAATTCGGCCTGGGGCGGGAGCGGCATTCTGTTGGCTTCCTGGCTGCCGATCAGGTAGCCGCTGACGGAGACCATGGCCTTGCAGCGTTCCGGCCAGAGGGCGGCGATGATGTTGGCGGTCCGCGCGCCCCAGTCATAGCCGCCGATGACAGGCTTTTCGATCCCGAGGGCATCCATCAGCGCGATGATGTCGACGGCAAGTGCCGCCTGCTGGCCGTTGCGCGGCGTTTCATCCGACAGGAACCGCGTCGTGCCGTAGCCGCGCAGATGCGGGACGATCACGCGGTAGCCCCTGGAGGCCAGCAGCGGGGCGACATCGAGGTAGCTGTGGATGTCGTACGGCCATCCGTGCAGAAGGACGACGGGTGTGCCGGCAGCTGGGCCGACCTCGGCGTACCCGATGTTCAAGACACCGGCCTTGGTCTGGTTCAGCGGGCCGAATGTCGTGTTCGCTGCTGCCTTGGCGACGGTGGCAGCAGCGGTCTGGGCCAGCGCTGGTGCGATCATGCCGAGCGGGGCGGCGGCAAGGGCGGAGCCGAGGAAGCGGCGCCGGGGGTGGCTGATCGTGGTCATCGGGATATTCCTTTGTGTGGGTTGACCCGATGATGCGCCGATAACCGGCGTCGCGCTTGCAGAGATCATCGAAAGGGCGTTCAGACGGGCATGATTTTTCCGTCAGCTACGGTGTGCCGGAATGGGGCGTGGCGAGCGGGGTCCCGATATTGCGCTACCGGTTCGATGACCTTGTGCTGGATACCAGCCGGCGGGAGCTGCGCAGCGGTGCGGGAACTGCTGACGATCGAGCCGGGGCGGACGATCCCGGGGTTCTTCGCGCGGATGCCGGTTCCCATCGAGGCGGGACCTATGCGGAGGCGCTGAAGGCGGTGGGGTTGTCGGAGCAGGCGTGCGTTCGATCTGCATGATCAATGCTTCTCCGCAACGGCAAGCCTGGCCTGCAACGCGGCGTTTTCGGCCTCCAGCGCGGCCAGGCGTTCGCGCAGCGGCTGGATGGCATCGGCAATCTCCTGCTCGGTGAAGCGCGGCCTGATGTGCTGCGAGCAGTTCCAGTCGAACGCCTGGAGATGCAGCTTGATGATCCGCTCAGGCCTCGCGCGGTATCCCGGGTCGGCGGTCAACTCTGCCAGCACCGGATCGGCATCGAGGCTGACAAGCTCGGCGCGTGCGTAGATCTTGAGGCGGGCTCGGCGGGGATAATCCAGCAGGATCAGCGCGGCGCGGTCGCCGGCGGAAAGGTTGCCGACGCTGATGTACTGGTGGTTGCCGCGATAGTCGGCGAAGGCCAGCGTCGTTTCGTCCAGGACCTTCAGGAAGCCGCGTGGCCCGCCGCGGTGCTGCACATAGGGCCATCCTGTCTCCGACACGGTCGCCATGTAGAAGCTGTCGCGCTCGGCGATGAACACGGCCTCACGCGCGGTGAACCTGTCGAACGCGCGATCCCTTCCTTGGGCCGAGAGGGCTTGGTCGCTGCCCATGGCAGCCTGGGCGGCGCGGACACTTAGTGTCGCGGCGATGTCGAGAAATCCGTAGGGCATTGTCGGGTCCCTCATACGGTGCCAGCCGGCGGGTCCGTCGGCAGGACGCAGATAGGCCCATTTCATGGGCAGGGATAATCCGGCAGGATTGGGAAGGCGGTTCTCATGAAATGGAAGAATGGTGGACCAGTTCGAGGCGATGTCGATCCTGCTGCGGGTGGTCCAGAAGGGAAGCTTCTCGGCGGCCAGCCGGGAGCTGGGGATGCCGCTGGCGACCATCAGCCGGAAGGTGAATGAG
>DASQVN010000398.1:0-3683 GCA_035640755.1 Rhodopila sp. | reverse complement strand
CAAGTCTGTGTCGAACTCTGTTCCGCGTCATGATCGACCGTGGGCTCGCGGACAATGCTCTACGAAATCTCCACCGCACCTGCCGCGTCCGCAGCGCCGTTAAGGGGAGAGGCCAGAGTTCCCTTCCCCGTTCCGGGTCGCCCCCCAAGGGCTCCCGGTCGCTGATTTGCCGCCACGCGTTGCCGGAAATCATATTTATGGGAACGCGTGGCGGAAAGTCGGGGTGCGGCACTTCCCATAATGGATCATATACACGGCGGGGCTGTACGGCCTGTTCATTGGCGAGACACAGGGTGCCCTCTTTCGTCATGAACGCGTCGGGCGGCGGATCAGAATGGCGCCCTCCCATAAACGTGCCGGCCAGGCACAGCGGACGCTTTGTTCGAACTGTCGACGGGGCGCGAAGTGATGATATGACCACTCTCATTGCGTGTGTCCGACGCACAGGGAGAACTTATGGCTGAACCACGACCCGCGCCGACGTTGTGCACCGGCCTCGCGGAACTTGACGTGATCCTGCGTGGCGGGTTGCCGAGGCACAGGTTGCACCTGATTGCGGGAGCACCGGGGACGGGCAAAACGACCATTGGACTGCGCTTCCTGCTCGAAGGGGTCAGCAGCGGCGAGCGCTGCCTCTACATCACGCTCTCCGAGTCGAAAGAGGAGTTGACCAGTTCCGCTCAGTCCCACGGCTGGTCGCTCGACGGCATTGAGATTTTCGAAATGATGCCAGCCGAGGCGGAGCTGGAGCACCAGCAAACGGTGCTGTATCCAGCCGAAGCCGAACTCGGCGAGACCATGCAGCAGCTCACCCAGCGCATCGAAGCTCTGAGTGCTGAGCGGGTGGTGATCGATAGCCTGGCCGAGTTGCGGCTGCTGGCGCAGGAGCCGTTGCCGTACCGTCGGCAGCTGCTGATGCTGAAGCGCTTTCTCCAAGGACGGCGCGTCACCACACTGGTGCTGGACGACCTGACGGGCAACAGCGGCGATGGCGACCTGCATAGCTTGGTGCATGGGGTCATCTTGCTGGAGCAGATCGAGCGCACCTACGGCGCCTCACGCCGGCGGCTGCGGATCGCCAAGATGCGCGGCACAAACTACCAAAGCGGCTGGCACGATTTCGCCCTGCTCACCGGCGAGGTGCTGGTGTTCCCGAGCCTGATTGCCGAGGAGCACAAGACCCCCGTCGCAGGCCCGCCGATCATGAGCGGGGTGGCCGGGCTGGACGAGTTGCTTGGCGGTGGCCTGGACCGGGGCACGACCACGATGCTGGTCGGCCCCTCGGGCGTGGGCAAGTCGTCGATGGCCCTGCGCTATGCCATGGCTGCCGTCGAGCAGCACGAATGTGTCGCCTATTTCTGCTTCGACGAGACCTTCGAGACCTTGTCACGCCGTGCCGATGCGCTCGGCCTGGCTGTGAGCGAAGCGGTGCAGGCAGGCAGGATGGACTGGCGCCGCCCCAACCCGTCGCGCCTCTCCCCGGGTGGGTTCATCTGGCAGGTTCGGCGCGCGGTCGAGGACCGGCATGCCCGGGTGGTGGTGATCGACAGTTTGAACTCCTACCTGGGCACCATGCCGGAGGAGCAGTCGCTGGTGCTGCAGATGCACGAGCTGCTGACCTACCTGAACAACCAGGGCGTCGCGACGCTGCTGATCCTGGCGCAGCAGGGGGTCGTCGGCAACGTGCAGAACCCGGTCGACCTCAGCTTTCTGAGCGACACGGTGGTGCTGCTGCGCTTCTTCGAGGCCGGCGGTGAGCTGCGCAAGGCGGCGTCGGTGATCAAGCGGCGCACAGGCGTGCATGAGCTGGCGATCCGCGAATACCAGCTGTTCCCGAACGGGATGCGGGTCGGCCAGCCGCTCCTGGAATTGCAGGGCGTGCTGACCGGGGTGCCGACCTATACCGGTTCCCATGACGCGCTGATCGGTGACAGAGGCGATGCCTCTGTCTGATCCGGCGGCCTTCGGTCCCATTCTCATTTTGGCGCCGATCGGCCGCGATGTGACGGAGATCGGGCATATTCTGAGCCGCATGGGGGTGCCGAGCCAGCCGGTGTCGAGCCGTGCGGCTCTGTGTGAGGCGATAGAGCCCGACGGGGGCGCGAGCATCGCGGCATTGTTCTTGGCCGAGGAAGCTCTCGCAGGGGGCACGGAGCCACTGGTGGCGTGCTTGAACAAGCAGCCCCCCTGGTCGGATCTGCCGATCGTGGTGCTGACCGCGGGCGGGCGGCAACGCGGTCCCGGACAGCGGTGGGCCCTGTTTGAACAACTGGGCAATGTCACTCTGATCGGCCGTCCCATGCACGTGGAAACGCTCCAAAGCGCGGTCCGGGCTGCCTTGCGGGCGCGCGGGCGCCAGCATCAGGCACGCGAGCACCTCGAAGCCTTGCGGATGGCCGCCGAAACGCTCGAGGCCCGTGTGGAACAACGCACCGCCGAGTTGATGGCGGTCGAGGAAACCCTGCGCCAAGTGCAAAAGATGGAAGCCATCGGCCAGCTCACGGGCGGGATCGCGCACGACTTCAATAACCTGCTTCAAGCCATTTCGGGCGGCCTGGACCTGCTCAAGATGCGTCTGGCGCAAGGGCGGACCGGCGGGCTCGAGCCGTACATTACCCTGGCGCAAAGTGCCGCTGACCGGGCCGCCGCCTTGACCCAACGCCTGCTCGCCTTCGCCCGCCGCCAGACCCTCGATCCGAGACCAGTTCAGGCCAACCGGCTGATTGCTGACATGGAGGACCTCATCCGCCGCACGGTCGGGCCGGCGATCTGTGTGGAAACAAGGCTCGCTGACGATCTTTCGCCCACGCTGTGCGATCCCAGTCAGCTTGAGAACGCGCTGCTCAACCTGTGCGTCAATGCGCGAGACGCGATGCCGGATGGTGGACGGTTAACCATTGAGACTGAGAACACCTGGGTTGATGCGCAAGCCGCCCGCGAGCGCGACATCTCGCCGGGTCACCACGTCGCCATCAGCGTCACAGACACGGGGACCGGCATGCCGCCAGATGTGGTGGCGCGGGCTTTTGACCCCTTCTTCACCACCAAGCCGCTCGGCCAGGGCACCGGCTTGGGCCTGTCCATGGTCTACGGCTTCGCGCGGCAATCCGGGGGCAAGGTGCGGATCTACTCGGAGGTGGGTCGCGGCACCACCGTACGCATGTTTCTGCCGTGCCATGAGGCGGACGTGCAGGACGAGGCAAAACCGGCACAAGCTGCAGCGTCGAAGCTTGAAGGCCGCGGCACCGTGCTGGTGGTCGACGACGAGGCAGATGTCCGGACCCTGATCACCGAATTTCTTACCGAGACAGGATATGTTGCGCTCGCAGCCGAGGACGCCCCCTCGGCCCTGCAGATCCTGCGCTCGAGCGCGGAACTCGATCTGCTCATCACGGACGTGGGCCTGCCCGGGGGTATGAACGGGCGGCAGGTGGCGGATGCGGCGCGGGAGATTTGGCCGGGGCTGAAGATGCTCTTTATTACCGGCTACGCGGAAACTGCTGTGCTCGGACACGGCGATCTGCAGCCGGGCATGCACGTCCTGATCAAGCCCTTTGCCATGGAAGCCCTAGCTGAGAAGATCAGGGCCATTTTGGCTGGGAGCTAATGTCATATTCCATTCCAAGTGGACTCTCTGTGCACAAATTAACACTTACGGACTTATTCATAAGCGCGATCTGGTC
>DASQVN010000397.1:0-3693 GCA_035640755.1 Rhodopila sp. | reverse complement strand
TGGATTCGACGCGTGGGATCAGGGCATCGCCCTCCCTCTCGACGCCGCGGAAGCGGATGCGGCCGTGGTACGGCAGCACACTCTCCGCCGGATCGAGGATCTGGAGGAGGTGGCCGGTGACGGGGACGGCGGCGAGACGGCCGATCACGGGCCTGAGCTCATCCAACGGCGAGAGGAAATCGCTGAACAGCACGACGGTGCCATAGCGTGGCAGCGGGATGGCCGGCGGCACGCTGGCTTCATCGTCGGACGCCTGCAGGGAGGCCGCAAGCCGGTCGAGGCCGCTTCGGCTGCTCACCGGGCGGGCGTTAGGCTGCATCATCATCACCCTTTCGCCGCCACGAAGCAGCAGGGCGGCGAGGGAAAGCAACAGAAGATTTGCGCGGTCGCGCTTCTCGACGGCAACGAGGCGTGACCGCCAGCGCATCGACGCCGAGGCATCGCGCCAGAGGCACACGGTCTGTGCGGCTTCCCATTCGGTTTCCCGGATGAACCAGCCTTGCGCGCCGTCCCGCCCCGACTTGGCGGATTGCCGCCAGTCGATCCGCGAAACGGCGTCGCCTGCCACGAAATGGCGGAACTGCCAGAAACTGTCGCCCTGCCCGACACGGCGGCGGCCATGCACACCCTGGGCCACGGTGGAGGCGACACGGTCGGCCGCGACCAGCAGAGGCGGCAGGCGGGCGCCCAGCGCCTCGGCCGCAAGGGCCGAGGAGTTGGCATCATGCGGTGTCCTAGCCAAGTGTGCCTACCAGCTTGTCGATCACGTCGGGCAACTGGATTCCGTCGGCGCGGGCCGAGAAATTGAGCGCCATGCGGTGGCGCATCACCGGCCGTGCAAGCGCCGCCACATCATCGATGCTCGGCGCGAGCCGCCCTTGCAGGAGTGCGCGCGCGCGGCTGGCCAGCATCAACGCCTGGGCGGCGCGCGGGCCAGGTCCCCAGGCCACATGGCGGCGCACCATGTCGTCGCCGGCGGTTTCCGGGCGGCAGCCGCGAACCAGGGCGAGGATGGCATCGACCACCTTTTCGCCAACCGGCAGGCGGCGGACCAGGGTCTGGGCCTCCATGAGGTCCTCAGCGGTCAAGGCCTGCAAGGGACGGGCTTCGCTGGCGCCCGTGGTGGCAAGCAGCATCTGGCGTTCGGCCGCCTGATCGGGATAGCCCACGTTGATTTCCAGCAGGAAGCGGTCGAGCTGGGCCTCGGGCAGCGGGTAGGTGCCTTCCTGCTCGATCGGGTTCTGGGTGGCGAGGACGTGGAACGGGCGGGGCAGGACATGCTCGACGCCGCTGATGGCGACGCGCTGTTCCTGCATGGCCTGCAGCAAGGCGGACTGGGTGCGGGGGCTGGCGCGGTTGATCTCGTCGGCCATCAGCAACTGACAGAACACCGGGCCGGGGACGAAGCGGAAGCTGCGGCGGCCTTCGGCATCGTCCAGCACCTCACTGCCGAGGATGTCGGCGGGCATCAGGTCGGGGGTGAACTGGACGCGCTTGGTGGCCATGCCGAGGACGACGCCGAGGGTTTCCACCAGGCGGCTCTTGCCGAGCCCTGGCACACCGACGAGCAGGACGTGCCCGCCGGAGAGCAATGTGATCAAGGATTGATCGATCACGTCATCCTGACCGAAGATGACACGGCCGATCGCGGTGCGGACCTGGATGGCGCGGGCGCCGAGTGCCTCGGTGGCGGCGATGATGGTGTTGGGGTCTTCGGATTTGCTGAAACGGGGAGTTCCCGATTGTGGCGTGCTCGCCATACCGGCTGTCATACGGCCTTAACCTTCCCAGGTTTGCGCTCTTCGATAGATATAGGCACTTTCACGAAAGGGGGGATGCTACCTATATCGCGTCCTGGTTACCACGCTTGGCTTCTAGCTGGAGACGGTTTCGTGGACGAGACTGGTGTGCCTTACGAGAGCGCGACGGCGCGCGAGCCCCAGTATCCGGCAGCCCCGGGCCTGGCTGCCAGTTCCGATCCGAACCGGCGGATACGCACCAGGCGGCAGCCACGCGATTGCGGCCATCTGCCGTTCCTGATCCGGCGGGACGGGACTTGGTTGTACCAGGGTACTCCGATCAACCGGAAAGAGCTGGTCTGCCTGTTCGCCAGCGTGCTGAAGCGCGAGGAAGACGGAAGCTGGTGGCTGGAAACGCCGGCCGAACGCGGCCGGATCGAGGTGGAGGACGCGCCGTTCGTTGCCGTGGAGCTTGACTGGACGGGCGACGGGCGGCACCAGATGCTGTCCTTCCGGACCAATATCGACCAGGTGATCACCGCGGGCAAGGAGCATCCAATCCGCGTGTCGCACGATGTCATCACCTGCGAACCGACCCCCTATATCCGCGTGCGGCATGGTGCCGGGCACCTCGATGTCGAGGCGCGGATCAGCAGAGCGACGTATTATGAGCTGGTGGCGCTGGCGGTGCCCGAATGGGTGGGCAGCCGGCGCATGCTGGGCGTCTGGAGTGACGGACAGTTCTTTCCGCTGGGCGAGTTGCCGCCCGGAGACGCGTGACGCCGGACGCGCTGCGGCGCCGGCTGGCCGAAATCGGCGCGGAACCAAGGGCAGAGCAGCCCATCTACGGTGACGAGGTGCTGGCCGGGCTGGACCGTCCGCCGGTCCCGGCGGCCGTGCTGGTGCCGGTGGTGCTGGGCGAGACGCCCAGCGTGGTGCTGACGAAACGGACGTCGCACCTGAAAAAGCATGCCGGGCAGGTCAGTTTCCCGGGCGGGCGGATCGATGCGGCGGATGCAGGGCCGGAGGCTGCCGCGCTGCGCGAGGCGGAGGAGGAGATCGGGCTCGATCCCGGTGCAGTCGAGATCATGGGGCGGCTGAACGACCATATCACCGGCACCGGATACCGGATCACGCCGGTGCTGGCGGTGGTGCCGCCGGCGCTGCGCTATGAGATTTCGCCGCACGAGGTGGAGGCGATCTTCGAGCTGCCGATGCGGGTGGTGCTGGACCCCGCGGCGCCGAAGCGCCAGCGCCAGCATGTGCGGGGGGTGTGGCGGGACTACTGGGTGTGGCCGCATCCGGACCACTTCATCTGGGGCGCGACAGCGGCGATACTGGTGCAGCTTGCGCACCGGTTGCGCGATGGGTGAGGTCAGGCGCCGCCCTCTGCCCAGGGGTCGAACGCCATCACCTGCTGAAACGACAAGCCGCTGATCTCAGGGTCAAATTTCACGCCGGTTTCTTCCCTTGCCAGCGCGATGGCGTCGGGAATGCTTTCGGCAAGCACTGCGTCGGCGCGGGCCGCAAGGCTTGGCAGCTTCTTCAGGAGGCGGCGGATGGCGCGCTGCTGTTCGGAGTTGGTGAGCTTCCAGCTACGGCTGATGCGCTTGGGCTGGTGTTGCATCTTGAACTGATGGGCTAGCAGGACAACCAACCGGGATTCGAGTTCCCGTTCGTCACGCAGTACCATCGAGATCAGGAACTCGATAAGATTCTCGCGGTCCAGCGCGGCGTAGTCGCCAGCCCGCAGCGCGGCGATCTGCTGCGCGATCCAGGCGTGCTCGTCTGTTTCATACAGGTGTGAGTGCGTGCGTTCGGCGATGTCGGCCATTCGTGCCTCCGTGAGAAGCAGATTAGCTTCTGGGCATGGTTCTCGCCATTGGGTTCGGGCGGGGTGGGCTTCGGGGATCGGGTTCGTGCTGGGGTCAGGGGTGGATTTCTCACCACGGGG
>DASQVN010000396.1:0-4762 GCA_035640755.1 Rhodopila sp. | reverse complement strand
CAGCGGCAAGACCACCCTCGCCCTGCGTCTCGCCAGTCAGTTGAAGCGCCCGATCGTGCTGCTCATCGGCGATGCCGGGTTCGACCCGGGCCGCGTCGGCGGACAGGATGAGACAACCCAGACCCGCCGCCTGATCGACCGCTACGCCAGCAAGATCGTGAAGGTCGAAACGCAGACCGAGGTGCTGTGGCGCGACCGCGCCCTCGCCGCTGCCTGCGCCGAGGGCTGCACGCTGATCTATGATGACTTCAACCGCGCCCCGGCCGCCGCCAACAACGTGCTGCTCACCGTGCTGGAGGAGCGGCTTCTGATCCTCCCCAGGACAGAGCGGGAGGAAAGCTACAGCACGGTGCACCCGGAATTCCGCGCCATCTTCACCTCCAACCCCGAGGATCACGCCGGCGCCGGCCCGACCGTCGACGCGCTGACCGACCGCATGATCACGCTCGATCTCGACATGTTCGATCGTGACAGAGAAATATCGATCGTGGCAAGCTGCTCGGGCCTCAAGCTCCGCGATGCGGCGCGGGTGGTCGATATCGTACGCGATTTCCGCCTGTCCCGCGAATATGCGCAGCGGCCGACCCTGCGCGCCTCGATCATGATCGCGCGCATCGCGGCATCGCAGGTACTGCGCATCGCCCCCGACGATCCGCGCTTCGTGCAGCTCTGCCTCGATGTACTGGGCAGCCGGCTGCGCCCGGACCGCGAGGGCCTGCCCGACCCACGCCAGCATCAGTTGCTGATCCAATTGATCGACCATTTCTGTGATCCAAGAAAGGTGGCCGAGCGCGGCGGCGCCGCATGACGTGCTCACCCCGGATCGACACACCATGAGCGGCCTCTGCGTCTATGGCCTGATCGCGGACGCCGACACCCTGGGCACCGGCATTTTGGGCACCGGCATCGGCGGCGCAGCCGTGCGCCTGCTGCGTGCCGGCGCGCTGAACGCTCTGGTCAGTGACATCCCGCCTGCCCCCATTGCCCGGACACGCCGCAGCATCGCCCATGCCGCCGTGCTGGAACGAGCTGTCGTCCATGTCGATGTCCTGCCATTGCCCTGCGGCAGCACGACGCCGCACCCCGCCGCCCTGGCCGCCCGCATCGGCGCCCAGGCCGACCGGCTCGCCGCCGCATTCGCCGGCATCGCCGGGCGCGTCCAGCTCACCCTGAAGGCAAGCTGGCACGAGGGCATCGTATCGGCCGAGGTCATCGCCGCAGATCCCGAACTCACCTGCCTGCGCGACCGCCTGCAAACCCTTCCCGCCACCGAAACCTCCTATGAGCGCGTCGAGCTTGGCCTCCGGGTCGGGGCCGAGCTGGCGGAGCGCCGCGCCGCCGAGACCGCCGCGATGTTGGCGGAACTGTCGCCGCTCGCGGAGCGGGAGGTGGTGCTGGAGCCGCCGGAGGACGACATGATCTTCAACCGCGCCTTCCTGGTGCCCCGCGCGCGCCAGGCCGCCTTCGACGCTGCGCTCCGGGCCGTGACCAGCCGCCACGGCGACCGCGTCATGTTCCGGCATATCGGTCCGATGCCGCCGAACCATTTTGTCGAGCTCCCGTTCGACCCCCTGACCGAGGCCGCCTGAGCATGGCGCCGGACCATTCACGCCTGGCGATCGACCGCGGCCCGCCTGGGTACCGCCAGTCACGGTATCACCAGTTAGGGCATCACCAGTACGGGCACCACCAGTAAGGGACGGCCATGTCTGCGAACACGACACCAACGCCCCCGGACAACGCGCTTTCCGGCAGCAGCGTCACAATCGCCTGCCTCGCCGTCTCCGCGCTGGGAACAGCCGGCAGCCTCGCCTCGGCCGTGCTGCCGATGGTCAGCGACTGGCACGCCACCCCGTCCTCGCCGCTGCAGCTCCTGCCGGTGATCAGCGCCTCGCTGGCGCTGGTGGGCGGCGGGCTGTGTGTTGTGGCACGCCGCAATACACCGGACCCGTCGGAGGCCGGCGAACTCTCCAAGGCCGCCTTCGCCGGCCTGCAGGGCGTGGTCCGCGAACTCGGCAGCCTGCTGGTTGAGGAACGCGCCAAGGTCACCACGTTGCAGGAAATCTGCAACGCCGGCATGCGCGATGCCCGCACCCTCAGCAACCGCGTCGAGAACCTGGCGGAAGCCGCGCTGGAGGCCGAAACACGCCTGTCTGCCAGCGTGACCAAGGCCGGCGACGCTGCCCAGATCGTCCGCGACGCGCTGCCCGGTATCGCCGAACTGGTGCGCAAGGATATCGCCACGGCGGTTGCCGGCCGGCTGAACGCGGAATCCGAGGAATCCCTCCAGGTCCTGCGTAAGACCTGCACCGATGTAACCGCCCAGCTTGCCGGCCTGAACGAGACCGCGACCATGCTCCGGCGCAACATTACCGCCATGGATGCAGCCGGGCGGGAGATCGCGGTCGCCAGCGCCACGGTGATCTCCCGCATCAGCACGGTCGCGGGCCAGATCGATACTGCCGCCGCCGCGCTGCCCGATGCGGCGAAGGCGGTCTCCACCGCCACCACCCAGGCCACCCGCGCCATCGCCGATACCACAAGCGCCCTCGCCACCGCCGGGCAGGAGGCGCGCACCGCCATCACCCAGGCCAGTGAAGCGGTGACATCCGCTGCCACCCGCGCTGGCGAAGCGATCGAGACGACCAGCAGCGCGGCGCTCGCGCGCCTGGGCAGCGCCGCCGGCCGGATCGACATGGCGGCCTCTGTCCTGCCCAATGCGGCGGGCGCGGTCTCCGATGCCGCCGGGCAGGCGGTGCGCAGCATGGTGGAAGCTGCCTCCGCGCTCACCGCCGACGGCGCGGTCGTGGCGCAGGCCGCCCAGGAAGCGCGGCAGGCTACGACCGACATGGTGCAGGCTGCCGCCTCGCTGAAGGCGACCGGCGCACAGATCGATGCCTCGGGTGCGGGCCTCGCGACGCAGCTCCAGGCGATCGGCACCGCCGCCGCGGCCCTCCCCGGCGCAGCCAACGCCGTTACGGCGGCGGTGGAACAGGCGTCACGCATGCTGGGCGACACCGCTTCGGTCCTCGCCGCCTCGGGCCAGAATGCACGCGATGCCATCCACCAGGCCGGCGAGGCAATCACGGCCGCCGGCGCCCGTGCGCGCGAGACGATCGACGGTGCCAGCACTGCCATGGCGTCGCGCCTGAACGGCACGGCCAGCCAGATCGAGGCCGCTGCCGCTGCCATGCCCGACGCTGCCAAGGCCGTCGCGGCAACAGCCGAGCAGGCTACCCGGGCAGTGGCCGAGGCCGGGACCGCATTCGCCACCTCGGGCGAGGCCGCACGGGCCATGATCAGCCAGGCACATCAGGCCATGGCGGTCACGGCGGAACGGGTCAGCGAGACAATGGGTCAGGCCGGCGCCACGATGGCCGCGCGCCTGAACGACGCCGCCGGGCAGATCGTCACCGCCGCCGCCGCCATGCCGGAAGCCGCCAAGGCCGTCTCGGCAGCGGCCGAAGCGGCGACGCGCCAGATCGCCGGCACGACCGGCACGCTCGCCGCCTCCGGCCAGGAGGCGCGCGACGCCATCAACCAGGCGAACCAGGCAATGATCGCCATGGCCATCCGCGCGAGTGAGACCGTGGATCATGCCAGTGCTGCTGCCGTCACCCGCCTGACCGACGCTGCCGGGCAGGTTGGCACGGCCGCGTCCACACTGCCCGACGCAGCACGGACGGTTTCGGCCGCGGCTGATGGCGCCGCCCAACGGCTTGCCGAATCGGCCGCGGCACTCTCCGCCTCGGGTGACGTAGCGCGGACAGCCGCCGGCCATGCCACCGAGGCGGCCATCATCGCGGCCACGCGCCTTACCGAGACGATGGACCAGGCTGGCACGGCCATGGCCGCGCGCCTGGACGCCGCAGCCGGACAGATCGACACGGCGGCCGCCGCGCTGCCCGAAGCGGCGGGCACCATCGCCACGGCCGCCATGCAGGCGTCGCGTACGATCGCGGACACCACGACCGCGCTCGCCGCATCCAGCCAGAACGCACGGAACATGATCAGCCAGGCCGGCGAGGCAATCGTCGCCTCCGCCGCCCGTGCCGGAGAGGCGGTCATCGCCTCGGCCAGCAGAGCCGGCGAGACAATGGACAATGCAAGCCTCGGCATGATCTCCCGCCTGAGCAGCGTTGCCGGGCAGATCGACACCGCCGCATCGGTCCTGCCCGGCGCCGCTGCCGTCGTGACCGATGCCGCCGGACAGGCGGCCCGCTGCATGGCGGAGGCTGCCGCGGCCCTGACCGCTGATGGAGCGGCCACGGCGCAGGCCGGGCAGGAGATGCGCCAGGTCGCCGCCGACGTGGCGCGCGCAGCCACAGCGCTGCAGACCACCGGCGCGCAAATCAACGAGTCGGGTGCCAGCTTCGCGGGCCAGCTCCAGGCGATCGGCCTGGCGGCCTCCGCTCTTCCCGAGGCGGCGAAGGCGGTTGCCAGCGCAACCGAACAGGCGGTCCGCACCATTGCGGACACCACGACGCAGCTTGCCGCCACCGGCCTGGGCGCCCGCGAGGTCATCAACCAAGCCGGCCAGACACTGAGCGCTACGGCCGCGCGCGTTGGCGAAACGATGGACGACGCCGGCGCGGCCATGATGGCCCGCGTGAGCGGCGCCGCGGGCCAGATCGACACTGCCGCATCCGCGCTGCCCGAAGCGGCAGCGACGGTTGCCCGGGCCGCCGACCGCGCGGCGCAAGGTATGGCGGAGGCTGCCGCGGCCCTGACCGCTGATGGAGCGGCCACGGCGCAGGCCGGG
>DASQVN010000395.1:0-2521 GCA_035640755.1 Rhodopila sp. | reverse complement strand
GCGCTGTACGCCGCCGCGGATGCCTCGGTCCTCGCCTCTTCCCGCGAAGGCTGGGCCAACGTGCTGCTGGAATCCATGGCCTGCGGCACCCCGGTGGTCGCCAGCAACATCTGGGGCGACCCCGAAGTCGTGCAGACTCCCGCCGCCGGCCTGATCTACGAGCCGAACACGCCCGAGGGTATCGCGCGCGGCGTCCGCCGGCTGTTCGCGGCCCTGCCCGGCCGAGCAGCGACGCGCGCCTATGCCGAAACGTTCGGTTGGCAGGAAACAACCGCCGGCCAGCTCGCGATCTTCCGCCGCGTCATCGGCCGGACCGCTGGGATCACACCAGCCGGGACTGCCGTACTGCTGCGGCAATGAAGCCGGCGAACAGCGGATGCGGGGCGAATGGTTTCGACTTCAGCTCCGGATGATATTGCACACCAACAAACCAGGGATGCCCGGGCAGCTCGATGATCTCCGGCAGCACCCCATCGGGTGACATGCCGGAAAAGCGCAGCCCGGTCGCCTCCAGGCACGTCTTGTAGTTGACGTTCACCTCATAGCGGTGGCGGTGGCGTTCCTCGATCACCGCGGCGCCGCCATACATCGCCCGCACCAGGCTGTCGTCGCGCAGCACCGCGGGATACGCGCCCAGCCGCATCGTGCCGCCCAGGTCGTCCTCGGCCGATCGCCGCTCGATCTGGTTGCCGCGGGCCCATTCGGTCAGCAGGCCGACAACCGGAATGTCGCACGCGCCGAACTCGGTCGAGGACGCGTCCTTCATGCCGGCCAGGTTCCGCGCCGCCTCGATCACCGCCATCTGCATGCCGAAGCAGATGCCGAAGAACGGGATCTTGTGCTCCCGCGCGAAACGCACCGCCTCGATCTTCCCCGGCGTCCCACGTTCCCCGAAGCCGCCCGGCACCAGGATCCCATGCACCCCTTCCAGCCGGTGCAGCGCACCCGCTTGCTCGAATATTTCGCTATCGACCCAGTCCAGACTCACCTTCACGCGGTTGGCGATGCCGCCATGCGTCAGGGCCTCGGACAGCGATTTGTAGCTGTCCAGCAGGTTGGTGTATTTTCCAACCACCGCGATCCGCACGTCGCCTTCCGGGTTGCGCACGATATCGACGATGCGGTTCCAGCCGGACAGGTCGGGTTCCGTATCGAACGGCAGGCCGAAATGGCGCAGCACCTCGCGGTCCATGCCCTCGGCGTGATACGCGATCGGCACCTCATAGATGGTCCGGACATCCAGCGCCGCGATCACCGCCTCCGGCCGGACGTTGCAGAACAGCGCGATCTTGCGCCGCTCATTCGCCGGAATCGGTCGGTCGCAGCGGCACAGCAGCATCTGTGGCTGGATGCCGACATTCAGCAGTTCCTTCACCGAATGCTGCGTCGGCTTCGTCTTCAGCTCTCCGGCCGACGGGATATAGGGCACCAGCGTCAGGTGCACGAACATCGCGCCCTCGGGCCCAAGTTCGTTGCCAAGCTGGCGAATCGCCTCCAGGAACGGCAGCCCCTCGATGTCACCCACCGTGCCGCCGATCTCCACCAGCACGAAGTCGAACGCCGCCGTCTCCCGCAGCACCACCTCCTTGATGGCGTCGGTAATGTGCGGAATCACCTGCACCGTCGCGCCCAGATAGTCGCCCCGCCGCTCCCGCGCGATCACGTCCTGGTAGATGCGCCCCGTGGTGGCATTGTCCAGCCGTGTGGCGTGAACGCCGGTGAAACGTTCATAATGCCCCAGGTCGAGATCCGTTTCCGCCCCGTCATCGGTAACGAACACCTCCCCGTGCTGATACGGGCTCATCGTGCCCGGATCGACGTTCAGGTAAGGATCCAGCTTCCTCAGCCTGACCTTGAACCCGCGCGCCTGGAGCAGCGCGCCCAGCGCGGCGGAGGCGATGCCCTTTCCCAATGAGGAAACCACGCCGCCTGTGATGAACACAAATCGCGTCATGGGCGCTCAATATAGGAAACCGAATCGCCCCAAGGGAAGCAATTGATGCGGAAGCAAGTGGTTGAATCCCCGCCGTTGGAACCAACGGGGTCCGAAACAAGCCTCAATTGGTTGGCGCCGACGGGCTCGGCGGTGGCGCCGGCTTGGCCGGCGCGGGCGGCTGAGCAGGCGCAGTGGCGGGTGCCGGCGCGATATCCAGGATCGACCGTCCGGAGCCAGCCGTGCCGCGGCCCAGCAATGCCAACGTCAGCGACAGCCCCATGAAGATCACCGCCAGAACCGCGGTCGTGCGGGTCAGCAGATTCGCCGTACCCCGGCCAGACATGAACGAGCCCATGCCCTGGGAACTGCCGATGCCCAGCCCCCCACCCTCGCTCCGTTGGATCAGCACGACACCGATCAGCGCGAGGGTCACGAACAAATGAATGATCAGCAGGACAGTGCTCAACGCGTACAACTTTCGATTGGCCTGCGGCCGAAGGCCGCGCGCGCGTCTTACCCGGGCTGGGCCGCGCGGGCAATCGCAAGAAACTCGTCGGCCTTCAGGCTGGCCCCGCCAATCAGCGC
>DASQVN010000394.1:0-10425 GCA_035640755.1 Rhodopila sp. | reverse complement strand
CCAGCTTGTCCCGCTCCGAACTATCGGATTTCGAGAGGATCACCGCCGCGCGCGCCTGCTCCATCCGCCGCTTTACGGCCGGATCGGCCTCCTTCGCCAGCGCGCGCGTGAGCCCGGCCAGCGCCGCGGGATCATGCGACTTGAACACCGCGTCCGCCGCCTGCAGCCGCACGCCGGGCTGCGGGTCGAACAACCGCAGCCCGCCCAGCGCGGCATCGATCGCGCTGCGGATCGCGTTATTCAGCCGCACCGGCTTCGCCCCGGCCGTATCAGGCACGGCCTGCCCGGTCTGCGCATCGCTGAAGCTGCCGTCATCACCCTTGATCAGCACCGCGCCGCCAGGCGTGTAGTACAGCATGCCGTTCTGCAGCGCCGAAATCACCGCAGCCGCGCGCGGATCGGCCGAGGTGCCCAGCGCCTCCACCGCCTCCCGCGTGCGGTTGAAGTTGCCCGTCGCAAAGCCCGACAGGTCGTCATCGGCACGCGCCGCGCCAGCGCCGAGGAAAGCGGGTCCCAGGAGGAAACAGCACAGCAGGAGAATGAGGAACGCCCGCATCATCCCCGTTCCTGAAAAGAAAAAGGGGCGGCTGGGAGGAAGACAGCCGCCCCTGTCGGCAAGCAGGCGCTCAGGCCTTCTTGCCCGCGGTGCACGTGCCGGTCTTCACGTTGAACGCACCGCATCTGAGTGGCGCCCGCCAGTCGCCGATCAGGTCCTTCGTGTCGGCCACGTAAGGGGACCATTCCTGCGCAACAACCAGCCCTGGCGTCTGCGAAACGATATTGAACTGCGCGTCGTCCTGCACCTCACCGATCAGCACCGGCTTGGTGATGTGGTGGTTCGGCATCATCGCCGAGTAACCGCCCGACAGGTTCGGCACGGTGACGCCGATCATCGCGTCGATCACCTCATCCGGGCTGGTCGTACCGGCCTTCTCGACGCCCGCCACCCACATGTTGAAGCCAATGTAGTGCGCCTCCATCGGGTCATTCGTGGTGCGCTTCGGGTTCTTGGTGAACTTCTTCCACGCATCGATGAACGCCTTGTTGTCGGCGTTGTCGACGCTCTGGAAATAGTTCCACGCGGCCAGATGCCCGACCAGCGGCCTGGTGTCGATGCCGGCGAGTTCTTCCTCGCCCACGCTGAACGCCACCACGGGAATATCGGTCGCCTTGACGCCCTGATTGCCGAGCTCCTTGTAGAAGGGGACATTGGCGTCGCCGTTGATGGTGGAGACGACGGCGGTTTTCTTGCCCGAGGCGCCGAACTTCTTGATCGAGGCCACGATGTTCTGCCAGTCGGAATGGCCGAACGGCGTGTAGTTGATCATGATGTCATCGGCCGCCACGCCCTTCAGCTTCAGGTAGGCTTCCAGGATCTGGTTGGTCGTGCGCGGATATACGTAGTCGGTGCCGGCCAGCACCCAGCGCTTCACCCCGTTCTCGTTCATCAGGTAATCCACCGCCGGGATCGCCTGCTGGTTCGGCGCCGCGCCGGTGTAGAAGACGTTGCGGCTGCACTCCTGCCCCTCGTACTGCACGGGATAGAACAGGATGCCGTTCAGCTCCTCGAACACCGGCAGCACCGACTTGCGCGAGACCGATGTCCAGCACCCGAACACCGCGGCGCACTTGTCGACCGAGATCAACTGCCGAGCCTTCTCGGCGAACAGGGGCCAGTTGGAGGCTGGATCGACCACCACCGGTTCGAGCTTCTTCCCCAGCAGCCCGCCCTTGGCGTTCTGCTGTGCGATCAGCATCAGCATCACGTCCTTCAGCGTGGTTTCGCTGATCGCCATCGTGCCGGACAGGGAATGGAGCACGCCGACCTTGATCGTACCGCCCCCCGCGCCGCGCTGGGTGCCGCCTTGCGCGGCCGCAGGGCGCGGGGCGGTCGCAGCGCCGGCCGCCCCAACCGCAGCCAGCGTGGCGGCAGCCGCACCAAGGCGGCCCAGACCGCGGCGGGAGATGGTGGGTTCAGCCCGGAACATGCGTGCCTTGTCCTGTCACTGTTGTTGTGCGGTTTCCCCGCCAGGCGGGCACCGGGCACGATGCAACCGCTGTGCCAACATGAGAGACCGAAGCGCTGCACGGCGACGCCCATCCGTCTTCGTGGCTTCGTGCCTTCGTGGTGAAAAATCGTGCGCCACCGCCAGCACAGGCGGCTGCGATGACCCCCGAACTCTCAACCACGAAGCCACGAAGGCACGAAGGGGAGCGCCGCCGCCAATACACTGCTTCTTTTCCGGAACGGCATCGCCTAAAGAATGGGCAAGTTTGGCCCCGCCAGGTCATCTGCCTTCCAGGTCATCTGCATTTCCCGCAGCAGCACGCCCCGCCCGGGTTTTGGCACCCCGGAAAAACCGGGCTACGCTCCCGCCGAACCAAATCGGGGGAGAACGCCATGCCCAGGATCATCATCGCCGAAAACCCACTGGACGATCTCGGCGTCGCCAGGGAGCTTCTGCCCCCCTCGCTCGACGCCGTGATCGCCAGGCGCGCCTCGCCCGCGTTCGATGATGCGCTGAAGGATGCCGTCTGCCTCATCGGCTTCGGCGACGCCAGCATGGATGATGCCTTCTACCGCGCGGCCCCCAACCTCCGGCTCGTCCAGCTCCTGTCCGCCGGCTACGACCGCTGCGACGTCGAGGCCGCTCGGCGGGCGGGCGTGCCGATCTGCAACAACGGCGGGGCCAACGCCACCGCCGTGGCGGAGCACGCCATCCTGCTGATGCTGGCCGTCTCCCGCCGCCTCGTCTGGCAGCACAGCAACGTCGCCGCCGGCCGCTGGCGCGGCAACAACCTCCAGGAGGTCAAGCTGTATGAGCTGAAGGACCGCACGCTGGGCATCATCGGCCTCGGCACCATCGGCAAGAAGACCGCGCGCCTCGCCCAGGCGTTCGGCATGGACGTGCAGTACTACGACACCGTCCGCCTGTCCGAGGACCAGGCCGACGCACTCGGCGTGCGGTTCGCGCTGCTCGAGGAAGTGCTGCGCACCTCCGACATCGTCTCGCTCCATGTGCCGCTGACCAAGGACACCAGGCACATGATCGGCGCTGCGCAGCTCCGGCTGATGAAGCCCACCGCCTACCTGATCAACACCTGCCGCGGCCCGGTGGTGGATGAGCCGGCACTGACCGAGGCGCTCATCGGCGGCACGATCGCCGGCGCCGGCCTCGACGTGTTCGACCAGGAGCCGCCGCCGCCCGACAACCCGCTGTTCAGCCTGCCCAACGTCATCCTCACCGCGCATCTCGCCGGCCCGACCGTGGACAACCAGTACACCCGCTTCCGCAACGCCTTCGACAACTGCCAGCGCGTCCTCCGCGGCGAACCGCCGCTCTGGATTATTCCGGAGCTTCGGGCGTAACCGTATCGGGCTTCGTCTCGGGTATCAGCAGCCAGACCGCCAGCGTGGCGACGGCACCCACCGCGGCGAGCGTCACGAACGCTGCCGGCATGCCCGCATAGTCCGCCACGCCGCCCGAGGCGGTGGTGCTGATCGCGGCGCCGACATAGACCGCGAGCCCCAGAAAGCCCATGCACAGGTTGAAGTGCGAGGTGCCGATGGTCAGGTCGGCCGCCAGCAGCGGCATCATCACGCCGAACACCGCGGCGCCGATGCCGCTGATCCCCTGCGCGATGATCAGCGGCCAGGATCCCGGCAGCACCGCCAGCAGCAGCCCGCGCAGCGGCAGCATACCCCAGCCCAGCAGCAGCATGTGCCGCCGCCCGAACTGCTGCGCCATCCGCCCGACCCACGGCGAGAACATCGCCACCACAAGCTGCGGCGCGACGATGCAGCCGGCAATGATCACGTTGGCGAAGTCGCCGGCCCGCATCGTCACCTGCGCGCCGGCCAGCGGCAGCATGGCGGCGTTGGACAGGTGAAACAGCATCACGCAGCCGGCGAAGCTCAGCAGCCGCCAGTCGCTCACCAGCTTCCTGAGGCCCGGCCAGTCCATCACCGCGCTTGTCGTCTGCGTCCGCGCATGCGGGCCGGCACGCACGAGCCAGAGCGCGAGCAGCGCGGGCACGCACAGCGCCGCCGTCAGCAGGAACACCACGCGGGTCGAGAACCAGGCGCCGGTCGCGCCCATCACCCCGGCCGTCAGCCCGTTGCCCAGCGACGCGAACCGCGCATTGCGCCCCAGCCGCTCCCCCAGCGCCGCATGGCCGGCGATGTGCAGGCTGATCGCCGCGATCGCCGGCGTCATCATGCAGCTGCCGAAGCCGTGCAGCAGCTCGGCCATCAGCACGGGCAGCGTCGCCGGCTGCAGCGCCAGCAGCAGCGCGGCCATGATGACCGCGACCAGCGCCGCCCCGGCCGCCAGCCGCTTGTTGTGCATCGCATCCACCAGCGCCCCCGCCGGCAACTGGCTGATCAGCGCCGTCATCGTGCCCAGCGTCAGGGCAAAGCCGATCTCCACCTGGGTCCACTTGGCGGTCGTCAGATACACTGCGACGAACGGCCCGAAGCCGGTCTGCACGTCGGCGACGAAGAAGTTCACCAGGTCGAGCGCCCGGTGGCTGTCGATCCGTTCAGTGGCCCGGCGCAGTATCATGCGCCTGCGCCGCACTCGGTGCCGGGGAGGGTGGTGGGGACGGCGGCGGCGGCGCCGGGACGACGACCGGCGCCGGCTGGTCCGGGTGGCGGTACTCCGGCGCCGCCTTGATCTGGTCCGGGGTCATCTCCAGCACGACCTTGTGCTCGGGGTCGGACGGGTTGAACTGCAATGCGCTCCAGTGCACTGCGATCTTGCGGGTGCCAACGCCCATGAAGCCGCCGAAGTCGATCACCGCCGCCTGCGGCTCGCCGGCGGCGTTCACCAGCACGTCGATCAGCCGCCCGATCGTCTTGCCGTTCGGGTCGAGCACCCGCTGGCCCAGCACCGCCTCGGCCTCCTCCGGCAGCACCTTGTGCACGGCGCTCGTCGGCGGCTTCTCCCCAGCGCTAGGGGGCGCGGTTTCCGCCGAACCGGGCGGGCTCGTCCCGCCGCCGCCCGGCGGGACCTTATCCGCCCCGCTGCCGGCCGGCGACGCCTCATCCGCCCAGCTAGGCGCCGCGGCCATCACGAGGAACACGAAAATCCAGGCCAGTCGTTGCATGTTCGCTCCATGCGGCAGTGCGCGAGCCTCCGCAGGTCCCTCCCACGGATCAAGTCGGCGCGACGGCCGAAGGGATCACGTTGTCTTGGCCTGCGCAACGGTCCGCTGCCGAGTCTGGAACGACGCCAGCACAATGCCGCCCGCGATCACGAATGCCCCAGTCCAGCGCCGGAATTCCAGCGCCAGTGTGCCAGCGCCAATATGCCAACGCGACCGGCGGCACCTGCCCGGCGGTGCCCCGCGCCAGCACGATATTGCCCGCCCACAGCAAATTGGTCGCGATCAGCAGAAGCCAGGCGGAGTCCCACACGGCCGAACCCGAGAACCTTGAACGCCGAAATGACTGAAACATGACTGGACGCCGGCCCGCCAAACCCAACCCTAAATCCTGCCACCGCTGCCTCGGCGGACGCGCCGGCCCACCACAGAGCGATCCGCCGGCTTGGAAAGCGGTCAGGCCCGATGGTGCAGACCAGACCCGATGGTGCAGACCAGACCCGATGGTGCAGACCAGATAAGCAGAGGAGACCGCCACCCGCATGCGACACGTTGCGCTGAAACACGAAGCCGACTGGCAAGGCTGGCGCCAGGCAACCCGCGCCCTGGTCAAGGCACGGATCGAGCCCAATGAAATCGAATGGTCGGTTGGCGGCACCCCGGAGCCGCTGCCCGAGGCCGACGGCACCTTCCATGTGCCCCGCGCCCTGGTCGCGCTGGCCGAATCGGCGATCCAGGCGCGCAACCTCGACCGGTTCGGCTTGCTCTATGGCCTCGTCTGGCGTTGCAACCAGGGCGAAAAGCTGCTGGAGGACGGCGGCGACCCAGACCTCGCGCTGGTCCGGCGCCTCGCACTCGCCGTCCGCAGCGACGCCCACCGCATGCGCACCAACATCCGCTTCATGCCGGTCGATGGCGGCCGCTTCCTCGGCTGGTTCGAGCCGCTTCACTTCGTCCTTGCCGCCAACGCCAGCCTGATGGCGCGCCGGTTCCCGGACCTGGCGTTCTCCATGGCCACACCCGACGGCATGGCGCACGTGGATCACGGCACGGTGCGCCTCGGCCCCGGCGTCCGCCACCCCGATGATGACGACGCCCTCCGCGCCTGGTGGGACCGCCACGGCGCCGCCGCGCTCGCCGAGGCCGAACCGACCGACGGTCTTCCCGCCGCCGAGGCGGTGGACGAGGCCCCGCGCCCGCCCGACCGCCCCCCGCTCGGCCCGGTCGTCCTCCACACCCAGCAATCCCCGTCACTGGTTCGCGCCGCGGGCAACGCCGCCGCCTGCACCCGCTGCCATCTCCATGAACCGGCGACACAGACCGTGTTCGGCGAAGGCCCGGCCTATGCGCAGGTGATGTTCATCGGCGAGCAGCCCGGCGACCAGGAAGACGTGATCGGCCGTCCCTTCGTTGGCCCCGCCGGCCAGATCATGGACCGCGCGCTCGAGGAAGCCGGCATCGACCGCCGCACCGTCTACGTCACCAATGCGGTCAAGCACTTCAAGTTCACCCCGCGCGGCCGGCGGCGCATCCACCAGACCCCCGAGGCGCCCGAAATCCAAGCCTGCGCCTTCTGGCTGGATGTCGAGCGGGTCGAGATACGCCCCCGCCTCACCGTCCTGATGGGCGCGACCGCCGCCCGCGCCGTGCTGGGCCGGACGGTGACGATCAGCCGGGAACGGGGACGCCCGATCAAGCTGGAGGATGGGCAGACCGTGTTCGTCACCGTCCATCCCTCCTTCCTGCTGCGCGTGCCCGATCCCGCGGCGAAGGCCCGCGAATACGCCGCCTTCGTACGCGACCTGCAGGCAGTACGTGCCCTCATGGAGGGATGAGCCGCACCGTCAACCTGCAGCCGCCTCGGCCGTTCAGGTCCGATCAGGCGGTGGGGACGAGCATGCCGTGACCAACCCTGTCCTTCTCAGCCTCGGCAGCGTCAATGCCGACTTCCCGGTCCGCACGCCCCCGCGCGCCGCAGGCCGGGGAGACCCTGCTCGCCACCCACTTCACCCGCCTGGGCGGCGGCAAGGCCGCGAACCGCGCCTGCCTTGCCCACCGGCTCGGCCATGCCACCCGCCTGCTGGCCCGCGTCGGAGCCGACGATCTTCAGGCCCAGGCGCTTGCCCCGCTGCGGCGCGCCGGCATCGACCTGTCCGGCGTGACCGAGGCCGAGGGCGCCGCCACCGCCGTCTCCATGATCGCCGTGCCCCCCGGCGGCAAGAAGACCATCATCCTCGCCAACAACGCCAACGAGGCCTGGGACGACGCCGCCATCGCCGCCGCCGTCGGCGCCATCGCGACGGCGCCCAGGGGTTCGGTGCTGTCCGCCAACTGCGAGATCACGCCCGAGGCCGTTCGGCGCTGCATCACAGCCGCGCACGACAGCGGCCTGCGCATCGTGCTGGACCCCGCACCCGCCGCACCCGAGCCGCCTCTCCTATCACGCGAGGTCGGCGGTGATGAGATACAAGCCCGGCCATGACGGAGGAGGCCGCCCGGCCATGACGGAGAGGGCGCGGCGCGCGGACGGGATTGTACTGCTCCCTTGCCTTATCCTACGCCTCCCTGATCCGTGCCTTATCCTGATACGAATCCTGATGCGTACCGTGTCTTGATGCGTATGGGTAGGCCCCCTGCGCCGTTCTACAGCAGGTCGGCGACGGCCTCTCGATACCGCTTCGTTGCTGCCAAGTGATCGGCGGCGGTGTGGCCTGCGATACGTTTGTGGTGGCGGCGGGCGAAGGTGGTGGTCAGGCAGATGTGCGACACCCCTGCCCTCTTCCAGAACGCCACTTCCCGGCGCCATTCTGCCGGGTCGTTGTCGCCGCAGGAGGTCCACACCTCAATGCCGACTGCCGCGGGGTCGCGCCCTGCCTGCTCGGTCAGGCGGCGCAGCTCGGTGAAGATGTCGAGTGCGGACTGATCGGGCGGATAGGCGTTCGGCATCCATCCGTCGCCCCATCGGGCGATGCGCGGGAGGGTGTGTTCGTGGTGGCCGCCGTACCAGAGCGGCACCTTGCCGGACGGCGGGCGGGGCGCGATGCCGGCGTCCTCCAGCGTGTGGTATTGGCCCTTGAAGGTGACGAAGTCCTGCGCCCAGAGCGCTTGCATCACCTGCACCTGTTCTTCCGATCGGCGGCCGCGGTTGCGGAAATTCTCATTCAGGCCGATGAACTCCACTTCGTTCCAGCCGACGCCGATGCCAAGCCGAAAGCGGCCGCCCGAGAGGATATCGACGCACGCGGCCTGCTTGGCAACCAGCGCGGTCTGGCGCTGCGGCAGGATCAGCACGCCGGTGGCGAAGCCGAGGCCGGTCGTGACCCCGGCGAGGAAGGCGAGCAGGACGAACGGGTCGTGGAACGGGCTGCTGGCGATGCCGCCACGGCCATCCGTGCCGCTCTCCCTGGCTGGATTGGCGCCCAGCACGTGGTCGGGGACTTCCAGGAAGTCGATGCCCATCGCCTCGAGCTGGCGGGCGTAGTCGCGCACCAGCGAAGGGTCGCCGCCGGTATCGGTGAACGGGCTGAGAACGCCGAGTTGCATGGGGTGGACTCCTTACGTGTCGAGAACGGCCTTGATCTTCTCGGCCGGTACGGCGATCGGCGGGATGCCGGCACGCTCCTGCTGCAGGAGGGCACCGACACGGGAATCGCGCTGGCCCCAGCCGCGGTTCAGCGCCTCGGTCAGCTCCATCAGCGCCATGTGGGTCAGGCGCATCGGCACCTGCACCTCGCGGGCGAGCTGGCACGCCAAAGAAACGTCCTTGTGCAGCAGGCGCAAGGCGAAATCTGCCGGGTCGTAGCTGCCGGTCAGGAAGTGGTCGGCCAGACGGTCGAACATGCGGTTGCGGCCCGAGGCGCCCTGGCGGACGGCCTGGAACAGCGCCAGCGGCTCGACCCCGGCCTTGATGCCCATGGTGAACACCTCGGCCAGCACGACGTTGACTGCGGCTGAGGCGGCGTTGTGGGTCAGCTTGGCGATCGATCCGGCGCCGATCGGGCCGATATAGGCCGCCTGGTCGCCCATCGCCGACAGCGTGGCGTGGTACTTTTCATACACCGCCTTGTCACCGCCGACCCAGATGGCGAGCCGCCCGCTGTTGGCGCCCTTCGGACCGCCGCTGACCGGTGCGTCAAGAAAGTCGACGCCTTTTTCGGCGAGGATCCGGTGCAGGTCGCGCACCACGTCGACGGCGTTGGTGGACAGGTCGAACCAGGCGGCGCCCTGGCGGAAGCCCTCGATCAGCCCATTGGGGCCGGTACCCACGGCGCGGACATCCGGTGGCGTCGGGAGGGAGGTGAAGACGAGATCGCACGCCTCGGCCACCGCGCGGGGCGAGTCGGCCCAGCTTGCGCCGGCGGCGAGGTGCCTGGACGCCGCCTGCCGCGTCAGGTCGTGCACGACGAGATCGTGGCCTGCCTTCTGGAGGTTGGACGCCATGCCGGCGCCCATCATGCCAAGACCAATGAAGCCGATCCTCATGTTGTTTCCCCCATGTTGTTTCCGCTGCGTTATTTTCCGTCCCACTGCAGGATGTACAGCCCTGCGTCGTAATCGGTGACGTAGATCAACCCGTCCTGCGCGACGAACAGATCCGCCGTATGCCGCATCTTCGCCCGGTCGCGCAGCGGCTCCATCCATCTGGTCGGCTGCGGCGGGACGAAATAGCCGATCTCCTCGGGCCGGTACGGGTCGGTGATGTCGAACACGCGCAGCCCCGCGCTCTGCCAGGTGGCGAAGATCGTGGTCGAGCTCTGGAATGAGCCGGGGCGGTTCTCATGCAGGTTGTGCGGCCCGAACTGGCCGCCCATGGCGACGTAGTCCTGCTCCGACGGGATCGACATCGTTGCAATTGAAATCGGATTTGATTTCTCCCGGATATCGAAGATCCAGGTGCGCTTCATCTGCTCCTGGTCGATGTTCAGCGTTGCCTCATCGGCGACCACGAGCAGGTCGCGGTCATGCAGCGGCAGCGCGCTGTGGGTGCCGCCGCCGTAGGGCGGGCACCAGTTGCGGTGTGCGATCAGCCGGGGCGCTGTCGGGTCCTTCACGTCCAGGATGGTCAGCCCGCCGTCACGCCAGGAGCCGTAGGCGATGTCGTCCTGCACCACGGCGTGATGCAGGGCGTAGCGGCCCTTGCTCCAGGTGGGGGTCTCGCCGGCGGCGGCGTTCATGCCGGGGATCCACCAGCGCCCGACCTCCTGCGGGCGGGTGGGTTCGGCCATGTCGATGGCGATCAGGATATGGTCGAGGAACCCGTCGAGCAGCGCCGAGGCGTAGGCGTAGCGCCCGCCGGTCCACCAGATGCGGTGCAGGCCT
>DASQVN010000393.1:0-6489 GCA_035640755.1 Rhodopila sp. | reverse complement strand
TGCGGATGTGGCACGGCTTCACTCAGGCAATTCTCGCCGCGGTCATCCTGACGCTGATCGTCCTGGTCGGCATGGCTATTTTCCTGTTGTAGGCGCGCCATGACCCTGCTCTCCCGCCGTGTGGTGTTGGGCGGCCTGGCCGCAGCCGCTGCTGCCGGAACCCGCGCGCGCGCCGCGGGGATCACCCCGGAGCTGATCGCGGCGGCGCGCAAGGAAGGCAGCCTGACCTGGTACATCGCCCAGGTCGATACCGCGACCGCCGAGGCGATGGGCCGCGCCTTCACCCAGGCCTATCCCGGCGTGACGGTCTCTGTGATCCGCACCACCGGGCAAGTGGCCTACGAGCGGCTGCTGCAGGACCTGCGGAACGGCGCACCGCAGTGCGACGTGTTCAGCTCGACCGACACGTCGCAGTACATCGCGCTGAAGCAGAAGGGCGCGCTGGCCAACTATACGCCGGCCGGCGCCGCGACCCTGCTGCCGGCGATCCGCGCCGCCGCCGACCCCGGCTATATGTATCCGACCAGCGCGACCGTGCACCTGCTGATCTACAACACCAGCCTGGTGAAGCCGGCGGACGCCCCGAAGACCTGGACCGACCTGCTGGACCCGAAATGGAAGGGCCGCGTCGCCACCGGCCATCCCGCCTTCAGCGGCTGCACCGGCATCTGGGTCATGGCGCTGACCAAGCGCTACGGCTGGGAGTATTTCGAGAAGCTGGCGAAGAACAATCCCCGCATCGGCCGCTCGGGCAACGACCCGGTGACGCTGATCAACGCCGGTGAGTGCCTGGTCGGCCCGGCGCCAGGCAACACCGCCTTCCAGCAGGTGGACAGGGGCAACCCGATCATGCCGGTCTATCCGACGGACGGCGCGACCCTCTGCCTCGGCCCCTCCTCCGTCATGGCATCCGCCCCGCACCCCAACGCCGCTCGGCTGTTCATGGAATGGCTGATGAGCGATGATTTCGCTCGGCTGTCGGTCGCCAATCACGGCGATCCGGTGCACCCCGGGCTGACGCTGACATCGGGGCAGAAACCGCTCGACCAGGTGCCGATCCTGCAGCTTTCCGCGCCGGAGATCGCCAAGGATCTGCCCGATATCATCGAGCGTTGGCGGGATACGTTCGGCTGAGCCGAGCCCCCTGCCTTGAGGCAATCCGCCCTCCGGCCCTATTCTTTGCGCCGGAGGAACACATGCCCAGGACCATCACCCGTCGTGAACTCGCGGCTGGCGCCGCATTCCTTGCTTCCCTGACACGCTCCGTCCACGCCGCAGGCGCGGATGAAGCCGCGGCGCGGGCCGAGGGCAACCTGACCTGGTACGTCGCCCAGGTCGACGCCCAGACCGCCGAGGCACTGGGCAAGGCGTTCAGCGCCGCCCACCCCGGCATCGGCGTCGGCGTGATCCGCACCACCGGGCAGGTCGCTTTCCAGCGGCTGCTGATGGACATCAAGAACAACACCCCGCAGTGCGATGTGTTCAGCGCCACCGACATCTCCCACATGCCGGTGCTGAAGGACCGGGGGCAGCTCGAGCAATATGCCCCGGACAACGCACGCAACCTGCTGCCGCCGTTCCAGGCCCTGTCGGACCCCGGCTACTCCTATATCACCAACGCGGCCCGCTACTTCCTGATCTACAACAGGAACCTGGTGAAGCCCGAGGAGGCGCCGAAGGCCTGGACCGACCTCCTGGACCCAAAGTGGAAGGGCCGCGTCGCCACCGGCCACCCGGCGTTCAGCGGCTGCACCGGCACCTGGGCGCTCGCCCTCAAGAAAATCCACGGCTGGGAGTTCTTCGAGCAGCTCGCCAAGAACAATCCCCGCATCGGCCGTTCGGCCGTCGACCCCATGACCCTGATCAATGCCGGAGAGTGCCTGGTCGGGATGGGTGCCGCCAACAATGCCTATGCCGCGATCGACAAGGGCAACCCGCTTGGCATCAATCACCCGACCGACGGGCTGGTTCTTTGCGTCACACCCTCCGCCATTCCGGCCCGCGCGCCGCATCCCCATGCGGCCCGGGTGTTCATGGACTGGCTGCTCAGCCCGGAATACGTCAGGATGATCGCCAATGACGGCAGCGATCCGATCATCGAGGGTGTCCCGCCACGGCCGGGCATGCCGCCATTGGCAGAGCAGAAGATCATCCCGCTGACCGTCGAGGAAATCCGCAAGGGCGTGCCGGAGGTCATCGAGCAGTGGCGCGACACCTTCGGAAGCTGACCCCGGCGGAAGCTGACCCCGGCGGAAGCTGACCCTGGTCAACGCGCCCGCCGCCGCATACAACAACGCGGGAATAATCGTTCGGGTGGAACCACGTCCTTGAGCATCAGCCTGCCCAGGTTGCGCCGGCCTGGCATCTCCTTCGACCCGCTTGTCCTGCTGTGGATCGCGCTCGCCGTCGTGCTGCTGATCCTGGTGGTGAATCCGCTGTTCCGCCTGGTCCAGATCAGCCTGCAGGATACCGACACCGGCGCCTTCACCTGGATGAACTACGTCACGGCGTATTCCCGGCCCCGCTATCTCACCGCCATGCTGAATTCGCTGCGACTCGGCGCCGCGGTCACCGTGCTGTGCCTGGTGTTCGCCGTGCCCATCGCGTGGGCGGTGTCGCGCACCGATATGCCGTGCAAAGGGCTGATCCGCGTCCTGGTGCTGGGCGCCTTCGTCACGCCGCCCTATCTGGGCGCGATCGGCTGGATTCTGCTGGCCGGCCCGAACTCCGGCTGGCTGAACCGTGCCTGGATGGCGCTGACCGGGGCCCGCGAAGGCCTGTTCAACATCTATTCGTTCGAAGGCCTGACCTTCAACATCGCGATCTATTCGTTTCCGTATCTGTTCATCTTCACCACGGCCGCGCTCGATCTGGTGTCGTCCGAGATGGAGGACGCCGCCAACATCCTGGGCGCCGGCGTGCTGCGCACTACCTTCCGCATCACACTGCCCCTGGTCCTGCCGGCCATACTGGGCGGTGCGATCGTTACGTTCCTGGAGGCGATCGCGCTGTTCGGCTCCCCGGCGCTGATCGCCATCCCGGCGCGGTTCAACGTCGTGACCACGCAGTTGCTGCAGTTCTTCAGCCAGCCCATCCGGGCCGAGGTGGCGGCGGCCTATGCCATTCCGCTGCTGCTGGTCACGGTCGTGATGTTCGCCCTGCAGCGCCGCCTGGTGCATCGCCGCGGCTTCGTCGCGCTGACCGGCAAGGGCGGAGAGCGCCGGATCATGCACATCGGCCCCTGGCGCTGGGTGATGCTGGGCTATGCCTTCTTCGTCCTCAGCCTGGCGGTGCTGCTGCCCTATATCGTGCTCGGGCAGGCGGCGCTGTCGAAGGCCTGGGGCCGCGGTTTCACCCTGGACAACCTGACCCTGCACAACTTCACCTATCTGCTGTTCCAGCACGAGACCGCCGGCCGGTCGGTCGTCAACAGCTTCACCTTTGCTGCGGCCGCCGCCAGCCTGGCCATCGTGATCGCTGTGTCGATCGCCTATATCGCGAGCCGGCGGCTGCTGCCGTTCGCCGGTGTGCTCAGTTTCCTGTGCATGACGCCGTTCGTCATTCCGGGGATCGTACTGGCGATCGCCTTCTATGCCGCCTATGCGCCGCCGCCGTTCGCCCTCTACGGCACCGCCACCATCCTGATCCTGGCCTTTGCCACACGCTTCCTGCCGGTCGGCTATGCCAATGCCGACGCGGCGCTGCGTGCGCTCAATCCGGAAATGGAGGAAGCCGTCCGCATCCTGGGCGGCGGCCGGCTGATCGCGATCAGCCGCGTGCTGGCGCCGCTGATGAAGCGCCACCTGATCGGCGCCTGGCTGCTGGTCTTCATTCCGGCCACGCGCGAGCTGTCCACCGCCATGTTCCTGTACGGCCCGAAAACTCGCACCATGTCCGTGATGCTGATGGACATGAGCGAGGAAGGAAATTTCGAGAGCCTGGCCGCGCTGGGCTTCCTGCTGCTCGTCTCTACCCTGGTGATCGTTGCCGCGGCCACCGCCCTGCTGGGCCGCGACTTCATGCTGCGGCGGGAGCGTGCATGACCGAGACCCGTCCCAAGCTGGCCCTGGTCGGCCTCGGCAAGAGCTTCGGCGCGAGCCCGGCGGTGTCCGACGTTTCCCTGAGCCTGCGGCCCGGTGAATTCGTTTCGCTCCTCGGGCCCTCGGGCTGCGGCAAGACGACGACACTGCGCATGATCGCCGGCTTCGTCAGACCGACCGAGGGGCGGATCGAGGTCGATGGCCGCGTCGTCTCCTCCCCCGCTGGCGTGGTCGCGCCCGAACGGCGCGGTATGTCGATGATCTTCCAGAGCTACGCGATATGGCCCAACATGACGGTGGGCCAGAATGTCGCCTTCGGCCTGAAGCTGCGCAGGCTGCCGGCGCACGAGGTCGCCAGCCGGGTCGACCGCATCCTGGACGTCGTGCAGCTGCGACATCTGAAGGACCGCTACCCGGCGGAACTGTCCGGCGGCCAGCAGCAGCGCGTGGCGCTGGCCCGCGCCATCGTCATCGAGCCCGAGGTCCTGCTGCTGGATGAGCCGTTGTCCAACCTCGACGCCAATCTGCGGGAGGAGATGCGGAGCGAAATCCGGCGGCTCCACGATGCGTTTCAGATCACGACGGTGTATGTCACGCATGACCAGGCCGAGGCGCTGGTGACCAGCGACCGCATTGTGGTGATGAACCAGGGGCGTATCGAGCAGGTGGACGACCCCGTCTCGATCTATACGCGCCCGAAGACGCGGTTCGTCGCCGGGTTCATCGGGCGGACCAACCTGCTGGACGGCCGGCGGGAGGCGGACCGTTACGTCTTCCCAGGCTTCAGCGTGCCGGCTTCGGTCGCGGCGTGCGGCGCGTCGCCGGGTGCCAGCTTTTCGATTCGGCCACAAACCATTTCGCTTCACGATGCGCTGCCGGACCTTCCCGGGACGGCCTGGTGGGTGCCAGGCCGCATCGCCGAGCGGGCCTATCTGGGGGAATACTGGGAGTACGTGGTGGCCGTTCCGGATTCACCGCTGCGGCTGCGCGTGAACACTGCACCGGCCGAGATCCACGATGTCGGGCGGGAGGTATGGATGCGCATCGATCCCGCGCAGGTCGTTCCTGTACCGGCCCGATCCTGACTCGACATTCGTCAGAGCTTCAAAACGATCGGGCAGGGACGCTCGCACCCACCCCGTCATGGCGGGCGCAGGGCCTATACGCGCTGAGACAAGCACCGATAGCGACTGCATCCCGCCACGGTCCGCGAAGGCGGACCCTCCACGACCTGCCGGGTTTGCATCAAGCAAAGACGTAGATGGCGGCCCCATGTTCCGGCTCGACCCGGGGATCAGCCACCATGACGATTCGAGGCAGCCGAAAGCGGTCAAGACCTGGAGCGGGTATTATGACTGCCCGAGAGGAGGGGCCGGACCGGTGGCGGACCTGCGTTGACGGATGACAACTTCGAGATGTCAGCAACGCGTTTCGAAGCAGCATTGCACGATTCTGAAATATTTTTGTTCTTGCAAAGAAATCTGACGACCGTATGCTGCACTGCAACCACCGGATTGCAGGATTGGGTGCAGCCTCCGGCGCACGGGCGCGGAACGCCCTGACGCGAAGTGTCGGCTGATGCGCCCAGGTCTCTGATCCGTCCGGTCTCGGTCAGGCGCTCGCGTTGGAGTTCACGATGGCAGTAACAGTTCCCGGGTCCAACGGTGGCGGGACCGTAAGCCTTGCGACAGGCGACGTTGCAGACCTCGCCAGGCAGATCGCCGGGGCATTGAACGTGCTGCAGGGGCAGAGTCTGTTAAACGTCACCCCTGACAATACCGGGACGATCCCGAACCCCCCGAACCCGTTGCCAACCGACGGGACGAAGCAGGAACTCGTCCTGTCGGCCAACACGGCGTACAACACCAGCATCCCATCTCCATCCGGCTATGACTATGTAGTTATCAACAACAATCTGTCCAATACGCTCGCCGGCGCGAACGTTGTCCTGGCGTCCGGCACGGTTGGCGGCGCCTATACGCTCAGCGGCAACAGCACGCTGGCCGCCGCCGGCGGAAACAACACGGTTACAGCGTCCGGCACCTACGATCTGTCGTTTGGTCCCGGGAACAACAGCGTGACCGCTTCCGGCACCGGCGACATCGCCCTGGGTACCGGCGCGGCCACCGTCGTAAGCAGCGGCAACAACAACATCATTGATTCGGGCGGCGGCTCCCACTCGCTGTTCCTTGTGACCGGGGGCTCGGCCAGCCTGGCCTCCAGCGGCGCCGGGCAGGGCGTCCTTGGCAGCGGCGGCGCAATCACCGCGACCCTGACCGGTGCCAACGATACGCTGTCGGCCGCGACCTCCAATACCAACGCGACCATCGAGGGCGCCAACGCCGTTGCGTTCGGCGGCAACGGTTCCACGGCGGGCGCGTTGAACGTCAACGCGGTCGGCTACAGCGATACGATCGCAGCGTTTGACTCAAACGCCACGGTCAATGCG
>DASQVN010000392.1:0-11543 GCA_035640755.1 Rhodopila sp. | reverse complement strand
ATTGTCATTTCCAATAATACCACCGTTCCGCTTGCCGCGGACTTGCGGGGAAGCGCGTGATCGGTTGACGCGGACCCGTCGGAAACCGTGAATCAAGCGCTCAAACAGACACCACGTGATCGGTTGAGGCGGACTCGTCGGAACCGTGAATCACGCACTCAACCGACCATTTATGCCGCTGCCAACGCCTTCTGCCGCAGTCGGTTCGCACGGCTCACAAATTTCCCGCCCGAGACCGGCGGCTCAGTCGCCGCCAAGCGCCGCACGCTGCACATCCGCCGCCACGGCAGGCGACCTGGGCGGAATGAACGTCACCCCGTTCTCGCTCGCCAGCGACGAAATCACCCCCTGCGCCTGCAACTCGCCGAGGACGGCATCAACCTGGCCGATCAGCGCCGCGTTGGAGGCGAGGCCGACAAAACCCATGTTGAACCCGATGGAATGCCGGTAGCTCGAAAGAAACAGACCGCCAGAACCGTGCCGGAGCCGCCACGCATCAAAGCTCCGCAGCTCGACAAAGGCGGCATCCACCGCCCCGCGCTGCAGCGCCCCGAACACCTCGCGCGCATCAGGCAGGTGCACCACGTGCTGGTCCAGCCGGCCGCCGCCGTATTGCATGGCGACCGCGTCCGCGAGCGTCGCGATCTGCACCCCGATACGCAGCCCATCCAGATCCGCCAGCCTGTGAACCTCACGTCCCGCGTCGCGCGCCGGCAGCACCACGGCCAGCGTATCGAGCCGATACGGCCGAGTCGCCGCCAGCCCACCCGTCCTGATCCAGCGGCTGCGGTCGTCCGTCGTCGCGCCCTCGAACGGAGGCAGCTTCACCACCGGTGAACGCGGCTGCTCCAGCGTGTTCCTGGTCAGCGGATATTCTGCCACCAGCAGGCATTTTCCGTCCGACAGCAGCGCGTTGGCATCACGCGGCAGGTCCGAATCGGGGTCGTCGCGGCTGACAAACCACTGCACCTGCACCGCACGCCCAAGCCGCTCGGCAATTACCCCCAGCAACGCCACGTCGAACCCGCCAGGTTTGCCATCGATACGCATCGACAGCGGCGGATCGTTCTGCTGCATGCACACCCTCAGCGCCAGCTTGTCCCTATCCTGTCCCCACGCCCCCTGCACCCAGCCCGCCACAGCCGCCCAGACAGCCGCTGCCGCCAGCAGCACTGCACGTTTCATTTCGGCTCCACTCCACCGGTCCGCACATAGGCCCAGACATCCTCGATCTCGTCCGGCTTCAGCACGTCCTTCCAGGGCGGCATGGCATTCTTGCCGTTCCCGACCGAGTTGAAGAACCGCGCCCGGTCGTCATGCGGGAATTTCCGCAGATCAAACGACGAGTTTCCGGGGTTGACCATGTGCGGCCCATGGCAGTGCGAGCAGATTTGCGCAAACAGTGCCGACCCCGCCTCGAACTGCTGCTTCGTCGGCGGCGGCTCCGACTGCGCCGCAGCCTGCGATACCCAAAGCGAAACGCCTGCAATCAGGCAAGCGGCAAACCGCATTCCATTCTCCACGCTGAGGAAATCCGAAGAGGCGCCCAACGGCGGGCGCCTCCATCCAGCTACGGCTGCGCCAGCGCGAACACCCACAGCGACCCCCCGGCCGGGACCTTCGCCAACCGCTCGTCCCCCGAGAACAGGTCATACACGCCGCCAATGCCGCTCGAGACAGCAACATACTGCACGCCGTCCTGCTGCCAGGTGATCGGCTGCCCCTCGATGCCCGAGCCGGTCTTGAACTGCCAAAGCTTGTTGCCGTTCGCGGCATCGAAGGCTTCGAACTCGCCGGTCAGCCTGCCCGCGAACACAATCCCACCCGCCGTGGACAGCACGCCGGAGAAGCGCGGAATGTCACTCGGCGCCTCCCATTTCGCCTTGCTGGTCAGCGGATCGATCGCCTTCAGGAACCCGCGCGGCCCGTCCGGCCAGATCCAGGTGATGTCGGCGCCCCAGTAGGTCAGGCCGGCCCGGAACAACGGCGTGGTCGGCTTGTAGTGCATGCCGAAGTTCAGCGTGTTGGCGTAGACCAGCCCGGTCTGCGGGTCGAACGACACCGGGCTCCAGTTCTTCACCCCCATCGCGCTGGGCCACACATCCACTTCCTGCCCCTGCCGCACCCGGTCGGTCACGTCGGTCGGGATCGGCCGCCCATTCTCGTCGATGCCCTGCGCCCAGGTCTGCTTCCCATACTGGTTCGCGGCGATCAGCTTCCCGTTCGTCCGGTCCAGCACATAGAAAAACCCGTTGCGGTTGGCATCCATCACCACCTTGGTCGGCTTGCCGCCGATATTCAGCTCGGCCAGCACCATCTCCGCGACGCTGTCATAGTCGTACGGATCGTTCGGCGAAAACTGGTAGTGCCACTTGATCTTGCCGGTCTTCGGATCGAGCGCCAGAACCGAGCATGTATAGAGATTATCGCCGGGATGCGTCGTCGGGTTCCACGACCCGGTATTGCCCGTGCCCCAGTAGACCGTGTGCAGCTCCGGATCGAACGATCCGGTGATCCAGGTCGAGCCCCCGCCGTGCTGCCACGTATCCCCAGGCCAGGTCTTCCCGTTCGGATCGTCCGGTCCCGCAACGGTATAGGTGCGCCACAGATGCTTGCCGGTATCCGGGTCCCACCCGTCGATGAACCCGCGGATGCCGTACTCGGCGCCCGAGATGCCCGTGATCACCACGCCATCGGCCACCAGCGGCGCCACGGTCATCGAATAGCCGTCCTTGAAGTCGATCGCGTGGGAGCGCCACAGCTCCTTGCCGGTCTTCATGTCCAGCGCAATGACGTTGGCGTCCAGCGTGGTGCGGAACAGCTTGCCCTCATACAGCGCGGCGCCGCGGTTGATGATCCCGCAGCACACGATCCGCGGGGTCTCCGGCGGATACTCGACCTTGCTCTTCCAGATCTGCTCCCCGGTCTTGGCGTCCAGCGCCATCGTCGCCGCGTTGGTCGTCACATACAGCACGCCCTTGTAGACCAGCGGCTGCGACTCCTCGCTCTTGTTGTCGTCGTAGCTGTAGTTCCAGACCGGAACCAGGTGCTTGACGGTATCGCGGTTGATCTGGGTCAGCGGACTGTAGCGCTGCAGATCATAGCCCATGCCGTAGTTCAGCACGTCCGCGGTATCCTGCTTCGCGCCCTTCGTCAGTTCCTCAGCCGTCTGGGCATGTACACTGATCGGAACGAATGCAGCCAGCGCGGCTGCCAGCAGCAGGCTTCTCATGCTTCTCTCCCCCGGCCATGTTGTTTTGCTTACCGATCGACGGCGCGTCCATGGCCCCGTCAGGGTTGCTCTCAGGGGAGAAATTGCAATCCAGGTCCGGCGCTTCGCCGATCGCTGCGCTCACCCCCCGCGCGGGGAATGAGCGCGGCGGCAACGGATCAGTTCACGACGGCGATCTGCTCCCGCCGCAACTGCACCGTCAGCTCATCCAGCGCCGTGCCGACGCGGTCCAGCATCTCGTCGACGTCGTCCTTCTCGATCACCAGCGGCGGGCTGAAGCACAGCGCGTCGTTCATCACCGACCGGCCGATCACGCCATGCTCCTCGCACAGCCGGCTCATCCGCGCCCCCACCTTGGCGGCCGGCTCGAAATTCGCGTGCGCCGCCTTGTCCTTCACCAGCTCGACCGCCGCGATCAGCCCGACGCCCCGCACCTCGCCGACCAGCGGATGGTCGGCAAAGCGCCTGCGCAGCTCCGCCTGCATATGCGGCCCGACCTGGCCGACATGCGCGCCGATCTGCATCTCGTCGTAGATCTTCAATGTCTCAACCGCCACCGCCGCCGCCACCGGATGGCCCGAGTAGGTGAACCCGTGCCCGAACGTGCCGATGCTGTGGCTCTCCTTCGCCAGCCCCTGGAATACGAAATCATTCACCATCACCGCGCTGATCGGCAGGAACGACGACGACAGCGCCTTCGCGCACACCATGATGTCCGGTTCCACGTCCAGCGTCTGGCTGCCCCAGTAGTTGCCGGTGCGCCAGAAGCCGCAGATCACCTCATCCGCCACCAGCAGCACATCGTACTTCCGCAGCACCGCCTGGATCTTCGGGAAATAGCCCCGCGGCGGCAGGATCACCCCGCCCGCACCCATCACCGGCTCCGCCCACATCGCCGCCACCGTCTCCGGCCCTTCCGCCAGGATCAGCTTCTCCAGCTCCTCGGCGCAGCGCGTGGCGAAATCATCCTCCGATTCGCCCGGCAGCGCACCGTGGTAGGTGTGCGGCGTCATCGTGTGGATGAACCCCGGCAGCGGCACATCGAAGCTGCGGTGGTTCGCCGCCAGCCCGGTCAAGGAGGCCGAGCCGATGGTGATCCCGTGATAGCCCTTCAGCCGCCCGATGAGCTTCTTCTTCTTCGGCCGCCCCAGCGCATTGTTCAGGTACCAGACCATCTTGATCGCCGAGTCGTTCGCCTCCGACCCGGAATTGGCGAAGAACACCTTGCTGATCGGCACCGGCGCCCGCTGCACCAGCATCTCCGCCAGATCGATCATCGGCTCATGCGACTTCGCGGCGAACCCATGATAGAATGGCAGCTTGCGCATCTGCGCCGTCGCCGCCTGCACCAGCCGCTCATTGTCGAACCCCAGCGCCGCACACCACAGTCCGGCCACCGAGTCGATATATTCCTTCCCCGACTCGTCCCACACCCGCACCCCCTTGCCGCGGGAAATCACCACCGGCCCAATCTGCTGGTGTGCTTCGAGGTCGGTATAGGGGTGCAGCACGTTCGCAATGTCGCGCGCCGCAGCGGAATTTGCACCGAATGGAGAAGGCGGGGCCATGACGGAACTCCTGCTGTGTTCGGCCCCTAACCTAGACCTGGAAAGAGAAGCTCGGAAACCGCTATCCGTAGTTTCGTTCGAAGTCGGCTTCGGGTGATGCCTCTGATTGACATCCGATAAGTAATACCGTACCAATGCCAGGTATTACCGAACGCCCGATGAATGCGATAACCAGCACCCATGAACGCCATCACCAGCAAAGGTCAGGTGACCATCCCAAAGCCCATCCGCGATCGGCTTGGACTCCGCCCCGGCAGCAGGGTTGACTTCGTTCTCGACGACTCCGGACGGATTGTCCTCCGCAAGGCCGAGGACGACGCCCCCCGCCCAGCCGGGTCGAGCCGTTTCAGCCGCGTCGTCGGCACACTCAAGACCGGCATGACCACCGATGAAATCATGGCCTTGGTCCGCGGCGAAGACTGACCCGCGACGTTGCCCGTGACGTTGATCGATACCAACGTGCTGCTCGATATCCTGACCAACGACCCGGTCTGGACCAGGTGGTCGCTGCAGCAGATGGACCGTGCCGCGATCGCCGGACCGCTGATCATCAACGACATCATCTACGCCGAGCTCGCAGTGGGTTTCCCGACCATCGAGGCATTGAACGCGGCGGTCGAGGCAATCGGGCTGAAGCCGAGCCCCATGCCGCAGGAGGCGTTGTTCCTGGCCGCAAAGGTATTCAAGCGATACCGGGCGCGCGGCGGAACACGAACCGGGGTCCTGCCCGACTTCTTCATCGGCGCACATGCCGCAGTTACAGGTGCCGTCCTGCTGACCCGGGATGTCCGCCGCATACGCGGATACTTCCCGTCGGTCAGCATCGTCTGTCCTGAAGATCGGATCTGACCTCCGCGCCAACGTCACACCCCAGGGCCGGAAAAATCCAAGCCAAAAATCCAGGCCGTAAATCCAGACCTCTGCCACCCGATCCACCCCCGCACACCCCCATAATCACGGGACTGTGATTTCGGCGCCGGGTCATCTGTCGGCACCATAGAAGGCGAAATGACAAGTTAGGGAGCACGCTTCACATTGGATCGCCTGGCTCCCCCGTCCATCGAGGATCCAGTGCCTCCGGCCGCATCGCGCCGTCGCTGGCGGCACCGCCTCACCCTGCGTGCCCGCCTCATCCTGCTCGCCCTGGCCTGCATCCTTCCCCTCGTCGTGCTCGGCTCGATCCGCGAATATCTCGACTACCGGGCCGAACAGCAGCGCACCTATGATGATCTGCTGGCCACCGCCGCCACCGTGGCCGCCAGCGTGGAACGCGAGCTGCAGCTCGACATCCGCGCCCTGGAAACCCTCGCCATTTCCAAGCCGCTGCAGAACGGCGACTTCGAGGCCTTCATGCCGGAGGCCCAGGCGTTCCTCGCCCGCCTGCCGCCGGGCACAAACCTGTCCGCCATCACGCCCGACCAGACCATCCACCACATCTTCGGCCTGCCGCCCGGACTGGCCGCTGAACGCCTCCGCACCGCGCTCACACTGCCCGAGGTGTTCCGCACCGGCCAGCCCGCCGTGACCAATCTCCGCATCGGGCAGGTGTCCGGAATACCCGGCTTCATCATCCACGTGCCCGTCTTCCGCGGTGGCCAGGTCATCTACGACCTGGCCCTCTGGATGCCCGCAGCCATCATGCAGGACCTGGTCCTGCGCCAGTACGTGCCGCCGCAGACCGTCCTGACCATCGCCGATGCCGCCGGCAAGGTCGTCGCTCGGCTCACCAAGATCGAGCGCTTCATCGGCCAGCCCATCAACGCCGACATGTGGCAGGCCGCCACCACCCACGCCAGCGGCATCGCCTGGGCCCCCACGATGGAAGGCATCGATGCCGTGGGCGCGTTCACCCACGTGCAGCCGTTCGGCTGGGCCGTCTTCGTCGGCGCCCCCGCAGACATCGTCTTCGCCGATCTGCGCACCGGGGTCTACCGGCTGGTCGAGGGCGTGCTCGTCGTGGTCGCCGCTGCGGTCCTGTTCGGCAGCTTCGTCGCCCGCGGCATCACCCACCCGATCCAGCGCCTGCGCCATCTCGCCGGCCACGATGATCAGCTCAGCCGCAGCCAGTCCCTCGCCACCGGCCTCGCGGAAACCGATGAGGTCGCGCAGGCACTCGCCCACGCCGCCGAGGAACGTCGCCACACCGCCGAGGCGCTGGCCGAGAGCGAGCAGCGATTCCGCGTCCTGTTCGAACGCTCCGACGGCGGCACCTTCCTGGTCGATCCCGAAACCCTGGTCGTGGTGGACTGCAACGAATCCGCCGCCGCCTTCCTCGGCTACGCCCGCGACGAGTTCCGCGGCCGCCCGATCACCGATTTCGCCCTGAGCAGCACGCCCGAGCAGATCAGGGAAATGGCCCGCGCCGTGCTCGCCGGAAAAAGCTGGCGCTACGAGACCCTGGTGCGCGGCCGCGCCGGCCCGCGTCACCTGCTGAACGCCATCTGCCCCGTCCAGGTCGGCGGCCGCACCCTGATCCTGGTCAACCAGATCGACGTCAGCGACCTCCGCCGCGCCGAAGCCGATCTGCGCGCGAACGAGGAACGCCTGGAGCTCGCCCGCCAGGGCGCGAGCCTCGGCATCTGGGACTGGAACCTGCGCGACAACACCCTGACCTGGAGCGAGCACGAATGGTTCCTGCATGGGCTGGAGCCGCGCCCCGAGGGCACCTCGCCGGAGCTCTGGCGCCACACCATACTCCCCTCCGACCTGCCGCGCGTACAGGCCGAACTGATCGCCGCGCTGAAAAGCGATGAGCACCCGTACGCCACCGAATACAGCATCCGCCTCCCCGACGGCACGCGCCGCCGCCTGCTCGCCCGCGGCCGGGCCGTGCGCGGCGAGGACGGCCGCGTCGTGCGCATGGTCGGCATCAACATGGATGTCACCGCGCGCTTCGAGGCCGAAATGGCCCGCGACCGGCTGATCACCATGCTGGAAACCGAGCGTGCCCGCCTGGCCGGGATCATCGAGGCGCTGCCCATCGGCGTCGGCATCGTCGATGCCGACGGGCGCATCATCCTCGGCAATACCCGGATGCAGGAGCTGATCGGCCCGGTCATTCCCTCGATGGCCGACAGCCCGCACGTCGAATGCATCGCCGAACAGGACGGCATGCGGCTGGCCCCCGCCGACTTCCCGATCCGCAAGGCGCTCGCCCAGGGCGAGCCCATCCTGCCGGGCCGCGAGTTCCTGTTCCGCTATCCACAGGGCCGGGAAACCTGGATGCGCGTCAGCGCCATGCCCTTGCGGCAGGAGAACGGCAAGGTCCAGGAAGCCCTCGGCATCATCCAGGACATCGACGCCGAGAAGCGCCTGCTCGAAATCCAACAGCAGATCGCCGCCCGCCTCGAGCAGCGCGTGCGGGAGGAAGTGGCAGCGCGCGAGGCCGCGCAGCAGCGCGCCGCCCAGGCCGAGAGGATGCACGCCCTCGGCCAGATCGCCGGCGGCATCGCGCATGACTTCAACAATGTGCTCCAGGCCATCTCGGGCAGCGCCGCGCTGATCGAGCGCCGCCCCAACGACGCCGAACGCGTGCTGCGCAATATCCGCATGACGCTCGACGCCGCCCGCCGCGGCGCCGCCATCACCAGCCGCCTGCTCGCCTTCGCCCGCCGCGGCGACCTGCGCGCCGAAAGCATCGACACCGCCGCCCTGCTGAACGACATGGCCGAGGTGCTGACCCACACCCTCGGCGGCTCGGTCGTCTGCAAGGTCTGGACCGGACCCGACCTGCCGCCCCTGTTCGCCGACCGCGGCCAGCTGGAGACGGTGCTGGTCAACCTGGCCACCAACGCCCGCGATGCCATGGCCGCCGGCGGAACCCTGACCCTCGCCGCCGAGGCCGAGACCGTCTCCGCCGGCCTGCCGCATCCCGCCGGCCTCGCCGCCGGCAGCTATGTGCGCATCACCGTCGGCGACACCGGTACCGGCATGGACCAGAAGACCCTCGCACGGGTGACCGAGCCGTTCTTCACCACCAAGGAGCCGGGGAAGGGCACCGGCCTCGGCCTCGCCATGGCCAAGGGGTTCGTCGAGCAGAGCGGCGGCAGCCTTTCGATCGACAGCGCCCCCGGACAGGGCACCCGCGTCATTCTCTGGTTGCCCACCGCCGGCACCGCAGCCCGTGCCGCGGCGCAGGACACTGCACCCGCGCTGCCGTCCGACCGTCCCTGTGTGCTGCTGGTCGATGACGATGCGATCGTGCGCGATGTGCTGCGCCTGTCGCTCGAGGATGCCGGCTACGCCGTCCGCGCCGTCGAGGGCAGCGCCGCAGCGCTCGCCAGCCTCGCCGCCGGCGATCGCGTCGATATCATCGTCTCCGACCTGAGCATGCCCGACATGGACGGCGTCGCCCTGATCCGCGCCGCGCAGGAGCGCCGCCCCGGCCTGCCCGCCGTGCTGCTCACCGGGTACGCCGGCGATGGCGCCGCCCTGGCCGTCGGCGGCGCCATCAGCGGCACGTTCTCACTGCTGACCAAGCCGGTCTCAGGCGGCCAGCTCGTCGACCGCATCAGCGCCCTGCTCGCCGCCCGCCGCCTCGGCCGCGAAGAAGGCCTCTCCGCCACCCCTGCCATCAACCGCCCATAGCCGCCCCGATCGCCGAGCCCTCGTTCCAAAGCGCCGTCCCCTCGTGAACCGCCACGGCCGGGCTCTTATGAACCGTTGAACCGTCATGGCCGGGCTTGACCCGGCCATCCACCCCCAGGCCGTGCAACTCCGGCAGTGCCACTCCCGGCAGGGCCGTGCAACCCCAGCCAGCGCCACCCCCAGCAGGGCCACTCCCAGGTCGTGCAACCCAGCCAGTGCCACCCCCCGGCCACCCCACCGCCGCAACGAACCGCCCCCATCGCAGCCGGCACAGCCCGCCCGCCCCATCCCCCCGCTTTCCTTGACCCAACCACCGCTCGGTTCCAGGATTACGCCGCGTTCACCACTGGGATACCTCCGGTAATGGCACTCAGCCGCTCCACCCGGGTCAACATCCTGATCGGCAACGGACATTTCCTGTCGCATTTCTACGTCCTGTGCCTGCCGCCGATGTTCCTCGCCTGGCAGAACGCCTTCCATGTCAGCTTCGCCGAGCTCGGCCTCACGGTCGCGCTGATGTCGGGCACCACGGCATTGCTGCAGACCCCGGTCGGCTTCCTGGTGGACCGCTACGGCGCCCGGCCCTTCCTGGTCGGCGGCGCACTGCTGATGTCGTTGTCCGTCGCCGCCATGGGCCTCGCCGCCGCGTTCTGGCAGGTGCTGGTCCTCGCCACCCTCTCGGGCATCGGCAATTCCGTCATCCACCCGGCCGACTACGCCATCCTGTCCGGTTCGGTCGACAAGGACCGCATGGGGCGCTCCTTCGCGCTGCATACCTTCAGCGGCAACCTGGGCTTTTCCGCCGGCCCGCCGGTCACCGCCTTCCTGATGGCCGCCATGGGCTGGCGCGGCACCCTGCTGCTGGTCGGCCTGCTTGGCGTGCCTGTGGTCGTGTCCATCCTGCTGCAAAGCCGCATCCTGAACGACCAAATGCGGGAGGCCGCCCACGCCGGCACCAGCCTCTCGGGCAGGGATCTGCTGACCTCCCGCACCATGATCCTGTTCTTCCTGTTCTTCGCCTTCGGCGCCATGGCCGGCGGCGGCGTGCAGTCCTGGCTGGTCACCGTCCTGCACAGCTTCAAGGGGTTCGAGCTGCAGCTCGCCGCCGCCGCGCTCACCGCCTACATGCTCGGCTCCACCACTGGGACCCTCCTCGGCGGCTGGTTCGCCGATACGTTCCGCGCGCACGTGCTGCCCTTCGTCACCTGCCTGACGATCCTCTCCGCCGTCGTGATGCTGGGCGTCGATTGGCTGCCGCTCCCCGGCCTCGCCATTATCGGCCTGACCTTCATCTCCGGTCTCGCCCTGGGCGCCAGCCGCACCCCGCGCGACGTCATGGTCAAGGACGCCGCGCCGCCGGGCCAGATCGGCAAGGTGTTCGGCTTCGTCAGCGCCGGCCTGCCCTTGGGTAGCGCCATCACCCCGGTGCCCTTCGGCCTGCTGATCGACCACGGCCACCCGGAGCTCGTCCTGGTCCTGGTCGCCGTCATCCTGCTGCTGAGCCTCTTCTGCGCCGGCTCCGCCCGCCTCTCCGCCAGCGCTGAGGTGCCCGCGATCCAGCCCGCCGAGTAGCCGCCGGCGTCCGGGACCCTCAGAACGCAACGTCAGCTTCTCAGCACGCACACGCCACATTTCCCCATCCGCACGGCACATGTCCCCATCCGCACCACACTCCCCGTCCGCACGCCACACTCCCCCGTCCGCACGGCACACGTCCCCATCCGCGCGGCACGCTTTCCCGTCATGGCCGGGCTTGACCCGGCCATCTACCCCCCAAGCCGTGCCGCAGCGGATCGTGCCCCACAGCCGTGCACGCGACCACAACCCTGCAACCCGCCCAAGCAGCGATAGCCGGATCGGCCGCCGGCGATGATGAATGTGGACTCCCTCGGATCCGACAATCGACTGGTCAGAGAGGATGAGGCCGCCACTATGTGCGTGTTGGAACGCGTGCACAGGACCGCACGGACATGCTGCACGTGCACACAGGCCCCGCGTGCCGCAAATGGTCGCTTGGAGATCAGGGGATGAAGCGCGCCGCCCAGGCCGCGGTCCCGCCCAGCAGACCGATGGCGATCGGCAGAATGACAAAGGCGAGCAATTCGAACCCGTTCATTCCCGGAGCCTGCCCAGCACGCGCGATGCCAGCACACGCC
>DASQVN010000391.1:0-11628 GCA_035640755.1 Rhodopila sp. | reverse complement strand
GAGGTGTTCGAGGGACTCCAGAGGGATGCCGGGCTGGGGGACGACCAGCTTGAGCTCGTCGCCATGGGTCAGGCGCAATGGAGCGCCCGCCTTGGGGCTGACGCAGATCCAGTCGATCCCGGCGGGGGCGGGGGCGATCGTGCCGTTGGTTTCGATCGCCACTTCGAAGCCGCGGTCGTGCAGCGCCTGAACCAGGGCATCATCGAGCTGCAGCAGCGGTTCGCCGCCGGTACAGACGACGAACGGTCTGCCGCCGCCGGGCCAGTGCTGGGCGACGGCATCGGCCAGCGACGCGGCATCGGGGAAGCGGCCGCCGCCGGTGCCGTCGGTGCCGACGAAATCTGTGTCGCAGAAGCGGCATTGCGCGTGAGGCCGGTCCACCTCGCGGCCGGACCAGAGATTGCAGCCGGAAAAACGGCAGAACACGGCGGGACGGCCGGCCTGGGCGCCTTCACCCTGCAGGGTATAGAAGAGTTCCTTGACGGCGTAGGTCACGGTCGGCCTCCGCTCATGGCACGATCCGCTGCGGTCCGGCTGCATGTCGGTGCGGATCGTGCCATAGCAAATAGTTGTTCGAGTGCGTGATTCACGGCTTCTAACGGGAACGCTTCAGCCGGTCACGCACTACGCCGCCTTGGCTTCGCTGGCGATCTTGTCCAGGGCGCGGAGCGTGTCGCGGGCGAATTTCAGGCGGGTGGCGACGTCCATGTCGCGGGAGATGGCCAGCTTGTGGTCCGGGCGCAGGCGGACCATGCCGCCCTTGCTGCTGAGCCACCGTACCAATCCGGCCGGGTTGGAAAAGGCGTTGCCGCGGAACGACAGCACCATGCCCTTGGGGCCGGCCTCCAGCTTCTCCACCCCTGCGTCGCGGCATGCGCGCTTCAGGGCGACGACGCCGAGAAGGTTTTCGACCTCGGGCGGCAGCTTGCCGAAGCGGTCCACCAGTTCGGCGGCCATGGCGTCGGTCTCGGCATCCGACGCGAGCGCGCCGATGCGGCGATAGAGGCCGAGGCGGACGGGCAGGTCGCGGACGTAGTCCTCGGGGATGAGGACCGGAAGCCCGAGGGAGATGTTGGGGGTCCAGTCACGGTCCTGGCCGGCGCGCTTGCCTTCGCCGGCGCGGAAGTCGGCCACCGCGTCCTCCAGCATCTGCTGGTACAGCTCGATGCCCACTTCGCGGATGTGGCCGGACTGCTCGTCGCCCAGCAGGTTGCCGGCGCCGCGGATGTCGAGATCGTGGGAGGCGAGAGTGAAGCCGGCGCCGAGGGTGTCGAGCGTCTGCATCACGGTCAGCCGCTTTTCGGCGGCGACCGACAGGCGGTGGGTCTGCGGCCAGGTCAGGTAGGCGTAGCCGCGCTGCTTGCCGCGGCCGACGTGGCCGCGGAGCTGATAGAGCTGGCCGAGGCCGAACATGTCGGCGCGATGGATGATCAGTGTGTTCACCGCGGGCATGTCGAGGCCGCTTTCGACGATGTTGGTCGACAGCAGGATGTCGTACTTGCCGTCGCCGAACTCGGTCATGACACGCTCGAGCTCGGTCGGGGCGAGGCGGCCGTGGGCCTGGATCGTTCTTGCCTCGGGCACGATTTCGCGCAGGCGTTCGGCGATGCGGCCGAGGTCCTCGATGCGGGGGACGACGCAGAAGATCTGGCCGCCGCGGAAGCGCTCGCGCTGGATCGCCTCGCGGATCACCACCGAGTCGAAGGGCATGATGAAGGTGCGGACGGCCAGGCGGTCCACCGGGGGCGTGGCGATGAGCGACATCTCCCGCACGCCGGTGAGCGCGAGCTGGAGGGTGCGCGGGATCGGTGTGGCGGTCAGCGTCAGGACGTGGACGTCGGCCTTGAGCTGCTTCAGGCGTTCCTTGTGAGCGACGCCGAAATGCTGCTCCTCATCGACGATCAGCAGGCCGAGGTCGGAGAAGGTGGTGTTCTTGGCCAGCAGCGCATGGGTGCCGATGACGATGTTGACGTCGCCGGAGGCGATGCCCTTGCGGACCTCGCCGGCCTCCTTGGCGGCCACCATGCGGGAGAGCTGGGCGACCTTGACGGGGAAGCCCTGGAAGCGGGCGGCGAAGGTCCGGTAGTGCTGGCGGGCGAGCAGCGTCGTGGGCACGACGACGGCGACCTGGGCGCCGGACATGGCGGCGACGAAGGCGGCGCGCAGGGCGACTTCGGTCTTGCCGAACCCGACATCGCCGCAGATCAGTCGGTCCATCGGCTTACCGACCGCGAGATCCTCCAGCACATCGGCGATGGCGCGGGACTGGTCCTCGGTTTCGGCAAAGGGGAAGCGGGCGCAGAATTCGTCCCAGGTGCCCTCGGGCGGGGCAATGGTGTCGGCGTCGCGCACCTTGCGGGCGGCGGCGATGCGGATCAACTCGCCGGCCATGTCGCGGATGCGCTGCTTCATCCGCGCCTTGCGGGTCTGCCAGCCGGTGCCGCCCAGCTTGTCGAGTGCGACGCCGTCCTGCTCACTGCCGTAGCGGGAGAGGACCTCGATGTTCTCGACCGGCAGGAAGAGCTTCTCGCCGCCGTCGTAGATCAGGCGCAGGCAGTCATGCGGCGCACCCGTCACCTGGAGCGTGGTCAGGCCGTCGTAGCGGCCGATGCCGTATTCCTGATGCACGACCAGGTCGCCCTCGGCGATCTCGGTCGCTTCGGCGATGAACTGGTCGGCGCGCTTGCGGCGGCGCGGCGGGCGGGAGATGCGTTCGCCGAGGAGGTCCTGTTCGGCGACAACGGCGAGGCGGTCGGCGACGAAGCCACGCTCGACGCCCAGGATGACGAGGGAGACCGAGCCGGCGGGCTTGCGGCGGACCGCTGCCCAGTCGTCTTCCTGCGCGGTGTCCTTGATGTGGTGCTCGCGCAGCAGGTTGGTCAGGCGTTCACGTGAGCCGCGGGTCCAGGCGGCGAGGACGATCCTGCGCCCTTCGTTGCGCCACCGCTCGGCCTGATCGCGGAGCTGGTCGAAGACGTTGATGCCCGGCCCGCCGCCTGACAGGGTGCTCCCCTGCGCGAAGATCGGTCCTACTCGGCCGCCGCCGTCGATGCCCTGCGCGCCGTCCGGTTTGGCGAAGGGGCTGAACGCGAGGCGCGGGCCGAAGGACAGCATTTCGTCCCAGTCGGCACGGTTGAGGTACAGCAGCGATGGCGGGATGGCGCGGTACGGCACCTCGCCGTCGCGGGGGATGCCCTTGCGGGCCTGGAAATGGTCGGTGATCATTTCCAGTCGGGTTTCAAGGACTTCGTCCGACTGGTGGTCGAGGCTGACGGCGCAGTCCGGCAGGTAGTCGAGCAGGTTCTCCATCGTCTGATGGAACAGCGGCACCCAATGCTCCATGCCGGGGTGGCGGCGCCCCTCGGAGATCGAGAGATACAGCGGGTCGGACGCTGCCTCCTGCCCGAACATCTCGCGCCAGTTGGTGCGGAAACGGGCGATCGCATCCCTGTCGAGCGGGACCTCGGAGACCGGGCGAAGCGAGAGCGCGTTGCGCCGGCCGGCGCTGCGCTGGGAGGTTGGGTCGAAGGTGCGGATGGACTCGATCGTGTCGCCGAACAGATCGAGGCGCACGGGTTCGGCCTCGCCCGAGGGGAAGATGTCGATGATGCCGCCGCGCATCGCATACTCGCCGGGTTCCATCACGGTGCCGGCGCGGCCGTAGCCGTTGGCTTCGAGGAAGCGGGCCAGTTCCTCGGGCCTTGCGGTGCCGTTCACCGCCAGGTGCATGGTGGTGCCGGCGAAGGTCGAGCGGGGCGGGACCCGCTGCACCAGTGCGTTGACGGTGGTGAGGACGATGCGGGGGCCGGCCGGCTTTTCGAGCAGCCGCGTCAACGTGGCGATGCGTTCCGAGACCAGCGCAGGGTTGGGGGAGACGCGGTCGTAGGGCAGGCAGTCCCAGGCCGGAAAGCGCAGGATGTCGGCTTCGGGCATGGCCCAGGCCAGCGCCTCGGCCATGCGGGCCATGCGGGCGTCGTCGCGGGCAACATGCAGGATGCTTCCGGCATGTTCGCGGCGGCGCTGCGCCAGGAGGAACGCATCCCAACCCTCCGGCGCGCCCCATACCGTGATGGCGTCAATCATCGTGACTGGCATCGTGACTGAAAGTCCCGCATGCGGCGGAGCATGGGTGAGTCGTATTCGGCCGGAATTGGCTCGCGGCCGGTCAGCCAGTCGGCAAGCAGCGTATCAGGTATCTCCATCACCGCCTCTAGGGCATCCAGGTCGGCGTCCGTCAGGTCCGCCAGATGTGCGCGCACGAATCCGCCGATCATCAGGTCGTTCTCGAATGTTCCGCGATGGGTGGCGCGAAACAGGAGCCGCCGGCGCCTAACCTCCGGCTGGGCGTGATCTGGCTCAGTCATCGATTGAGGGTCATATAGAGCGTGGTCGTGCGGGGCGGAACCGTCGGAGTGCGTGAATATAGCACTGATATACGGAGTGATCGGATACGGCGGAACCGGCAGGACACGCAAGCCAGGGTCCGATTCCCGATCCTGGTCCCATATAGCACGTGATCGTACCCAACGGAACCGCTAGAGCACCCTGGTCGTGGCGCACGCCATGGCCATCATGCACGCCGGATTCGCATGCCTTGAACCACGACCTGATCGCGCCGCTCTTCGCGCCCCTGACCAACCTGCGCGGCGTCGGACCCGCCGTTGCGGCGCTGATCGCGCGTGCCGCGGGGGGCGAGCGCATCATCGACCTGCTGTTTCATCTGCCCGACTCGTATCTCGACCGCAGTGCCCGGCCGACCATCCGCGATGCGAGGCCCGGCAGCCTGGCGACGATGGCGGTGGAGGTACTGCGGCACGAGCGTCCTGCGACGCCGCGCCAGCCCTGGCGGGTGATCGTGCGGGACGACACCGGGACTGCCGAACTCGTGTTCTTCAAGTTCACCCGGGAGGCGCAGATGCCGCCGGGCACGAAGCTGCTGGTCTCGGGCAAGCTGGACAGCTTCAACGGGCGGCTGACGATGCCGCACCCCGACCATGTCGTGCCGCTTGAACAGGGGGAGCGTATCCCGAAGGTGGAGCCGGTTTGGCCACTGACGGCGGGGCTGTGGCCGCGGCAGGTCGCGAACGGAGTGGCACAGGCGATGGCGCTGCTGCCCGACCTTCCGGAGTGGCAGGACCCTGCCCTGTTGCGGCGCGAGGGCTGGGTCAGCTTCAAGGAGTCGCTCCGCGCCGTACAGGCGCCGGAGAACCGGGAGCCCGACCGGCGGATGCGGGCGCGGTTGGCCTATGACGAGCTGCTGGCGGGGCAGGTCGCGCAGGCGTTGATCCGCGGCAGGGTGCGGGCGCGGGTCGGGCAGCCTCTGATGGGCGATTCCCGTCTGCGCGATGTGGCCCTGCAGCGCTTCGGGCACCCGTTGACCCCATCGCAGGAGGCGGCGCTGCGGGAGGTCGATGCCGACCTGGCCTCGCCGCGGCGGATGCTGCGGCTGCTGCAGGGCGATGTGGGCTCAGGCAAGACATTGGTGGCAGCGCTGGCCATGCTGCGGGCGGCGGAAGCGGGCAAGCAAGCCGCGTTGATGGCGCCGACCGAAGTGCTCGCGAAGCAGCATCACCGCACGCTGAGCCGGCTCTGCCCGATCCCGGTCGCGATGCTGACCGGCACGGTCAAGGGAAAGGAGCGGGCGCGGCTGCTGCGCGGCATCAGGTCCGGCGATATCCAGATCATTGTCGGCACGCATGCACTGTTCCAGGAGGCGGTCGAGTACCGCGACCTGGCGCTGGCGGTGATCGATGAGCAGCACCGTTTCGGCGTCACCCAGCGCCTGACCCTCGGCGCGAAGGGGGAGCGGACGGATGTGCTGGTGATGACGGCGACGCCGATCCCGCGGACGCTGCTGCTGACACAGTGGGGGGAGATGGACGTCAGCCGCCTGACCGACAAGCCGCCGGGCCGGCAGCCGATCCGCACCACGCTGCACGCTTTGGGTTCGCTGCCGACGGTGCTGGAGGGTGTCCGCCGCAAGCTGGATGAGGGGGCGCAGATCTACTGGGTCTGCCCGCTGGTGGCGGAATCGGAGGCCTTGGACGTGGCCGCGGCCGAGGCACGATATGCCGATCTGAAGCACTGGTTCGGCGCGTGCGTCGGCCTCGCCCATGGGCAGCAGACGGCCGAGGTGCGGGATGCGGCGCTGGCCGCGTTTGCTGGCGGCAGGACGCGGCTGCTGGTCGCCACCACGGTGGTGGAGGTCGGGGTCGATGTGCCATCTGCCACGGTGATCGTGATCGAGCACGCCGAACGCTTCGGCCTGGCGCAGTTGCACCAGTTGCGCGGGCGGGTCGGACGCGGCTCGGAACCCAGCTTTTGTCTGCTGCTGCATGAGGACTGGGTGAACGAGACTGCCCGACGCCGGTTGACCCTGCTGCGCGACACGGATGACGGATTCCTGATCGCGGATGAGGATTTTCGTTTGCGTGGCGGCGGAGACGCACTGGGCACGCGTCAGGCCGGACTCCCCGGCTACAGGCTGGCCGATCCGCTGGACCATGAGCCGCTTCTGCACATGGCGCATCGCGACGCCGCGGTGCTGCTGTCGCGCGATCCGAAGCTGGAATCGCCGCGCGGCCAGGCGATTCGGGTGCTGCTGCGGCTGTTCGAGCGTACTCCCGCCATGCGGACGCTGGCGGCGGGGTGACGGGACAGGCGTCGGAGGATCGGATCCATTTCTGTTGGACACGATACCGAGCTGATCACCGGCAAAGGCCATATCGCCGCTGACGTCCGGCTTGTTACGCCAACATTCGGTCGGGATTAGCAATCAATTCCCGGATCGTTTCAGTTTTCACACTTCGGAGGGTTCCCGACGCGCGAGGGCGCAGCTATAAGCCAAGTCTCCCACTCTCACCCCGGCCATAGCGGAACACGCGGCGGGCTGGGCGCGCGGCGGCCACCCTGGCCACGACTCGAAGACGTTGTTCATTGTCGGTATATGCAAGACGTGGCTGTCATTCCCGATCTCGATCCCAACCTGATCCTGCGTGAGAGTGACATCCGGCGCTCCTTTTCGCCGGGGACACTGGCGGCGGGCCGCGCGTATGAGCAGCGCGGCCGGGTGCAGGAGCTGGAGATCAGCGAGCGCGGCGCTGTCATTACGGCTGCAACACATGGCAGCCGGCCGCACCCGTATATCCAGAATGTGAAGATTGCGCCGTCGCAGGCCAACGGGATCCAGATCCGGGGCATCTGCACATGTCCGGCCGGACGCGACTGCAAGCACATCGCCGCCGTGCTGATCGCGGCGCAGAAGCAGGAGGCGCCGCCCGCGCGCCGGCCGGCGGCGCTGTCGCGCCTCAACGGGCCGGCGCAGCAGCGCCTGCAGGCCCGCAATGGGCTTCCGGTGCACATCGAAAGCTGGCTGGCGGACCTGGACCGGGATGACGAGGAAGAGCCGACCGAGGCGTATCCGCCGACGATCCGGCAGCGGGTCTATTACGTCCTGGCGACCGATTCATCAGGCGACACAGGACGCCTGGTCATCGATCCGATGACGGTCACACTGCTGAAGAATGGCGGGCTGGGCTCGATCAAGCGCTATGCGCCGCATCAGGTGAACACACCGGCAAGGTATCTGCGGCCATCGGACCGGGTGATCCTGCAGCGGCTGGACCGCCGTCACGGGTATCACGGGCCGCTGGCCGAGGACGATCCGGCCGACACGTTGCGCCGCATCCTGGCGACCGGGCGGGCGCGCTGGGGAAACGCGGAAGGCACGGTGCTTGCCGCAGGGCCGGAACGCCAGGGTCAGATCGTCTGGTCCACCAATCCGGATGCCTCGCAACGGCCGCGGCTGGCGTTGGATGAGGGATTGATCGGCGTGCGGATCCCTGCACCGTGGTACGTCGATCCGGCGACCGGGCTGATGGGTCCTGTGACGCTGGACCTGCCGCGGCGGCTGATCTCCCGCCTGCTGGATGCGCCGGCGATTCCGCCGGAGGCCGCTGCGCAGGTCCGCACGCATCTGTCGCAGCGCGCCGCCGCGAAGCTGCCGGTGCCGGCCGAGATGCAGCCGCCCGAAGAAGTGCGCGCGCCGATGCGCCCGCATGTGCGGCTGATCAATGGCACGTTGCCGAACGACCCAAGCCTGGGGCGCGGCTCCGCCAAGGCGCTGGGTCACGGACTGTACGCCGTGCCGTTGCTGCGGCTGTCGTATGAGTACGGCCCGGTCACCCTGCCGCGCTCGGTCAAGCCCCTGCCCCGCATCACGGTGCAGGACGGCACGCTGTACCTGGTCCGGCGCGACCTGGAGGCCGAGGAGCGTGCGCTGGCCGAGTTGCGGCGGATCGGGTTCGCGCCGGTGACCGAGCTAGTGCCGGTCTATTACCAGCACGCCCATACCGACGATTTCGGTCTGCGCGAATACAGTGGGCAGACCAGCTGGCTGCAGATCGTCACGCAGGAAGTGCCGTATCTGCGCACCCGGGGCTGGACGGTGGAGATCGACACCGACTTCCCGATGCACGTGGTTTCGCCGGACACGGATATCGATGCCGAGTTGGTGGAGGGATCGGGGATCGACTGGCTGGAACTGCACATGGGCGTCACCGTCGATGGGCAGCGCGTCGATCTGGTTCCTGCCCTGGTCAAGCTGATCGCTCGGCCCGAGGCCGCCGTGTTGGCCGAGGCGCCGGATGACAAGCCGTTCGTGCTGCCGCTGCTGGATGGAAGGCTGCTGAGCCTGCCGATGGCGCGGATCCGGCCGACCCTGCAGGCGCTGCTCGAGTTGTGGTCGAAGGGCGGCATCGACGCAGATGACGGCACGCTGCGTTTCAGCCGGCTGGATGCGGCGGACCTGGCGGAGCTTGAGCAGCGGTCCGGGCTGATCTGGCGCGGTGGCGAGTCGCTGCGGGAACTCGGCCGGCTGTTGCGGGAGGCAGGCGGGATCCCGAAGACCCAGGTGCCGGAGACGTTCCGGGCGACACTGCGGTCATACCAGGCGCAAGGCGTCGATTGGCTGCAGTTCCTGGCGGCCTCGGGCCTTGGCGGGGTGCTGGCCGACGACATGGGTCTGGGCAAGACGGTGCAGACGCTGGCGCACCTGTCGATCGAGAAGGCCGCAGGGCGGCTGGACCGGCCGTCGCTGATCGTCTGCCCGACCAGCCTGATCCCGAACTGGACGGCCGAGGCAGCGCGTTTCGCGCCGGAGCTGTCGGTGCTGCCGCTGCATGGCGCTGGGCGGAAGGCGGCGTTTCCGGAGATCCCGAAGCACGACGTGGTGCTGTCCACCTATCCGCTGCTGACCCGCGACCATGCGGTGCTGCTGGCCCAGGAATGGCACCTGGTGATCCTGGATGAAGCGCAGTCGATCAAGAACCCGAATGCCGAGACGACGCGGCAGGCGCTGCGGCTCAAGGCCCGGCAGCGGCTCTGCCTGTCGGGCACGCCGCTGCAGAACCACCTGGGGGAGCTGTGGTCGCTGTTCGACTTTCTCGCCCCTGGGTTCCTGGGCAGCCAGACCTCATTCAAGAGCCGCTTCCGCACGCCGATCGAGAAGTATGGCGATGCCGAGCGGCAGGAGATGCTGAACCGGCGGGTGCGCCCGTTCATGCTGCGCCGGACCAAGGAGGAAGTGGCAACCGAGCTGCCGCCGAAGACGGAAATCGTCGAGCCGGTGGAGCTGGAGAGCAATCAGCGCTCGATCTACGAGGCGATCCGGCTGTCGATGCACGCCAAGGTTCAGGCGGCGATCCAGCAGAAGGGGCTGGCGAAGTCGGGGATCATCATCCTGGACGCGCTGCTGAAGATGCGGCAGGCATGCTGCGACCCGCGGCTGTTGAAGCTCAAGACGGTCGCGAAGTCGCGGGCCGGGTCGGCCAAGCTGGACCGGCTGATGGAGATGCTGGCGGTGATGCGCGACGAGGACCGGCGTGTCCTGCTGTTCAGCCAGTTCACCGAGATGCTGGCGCTGATCGAGGAACGGCTGGTCGATGAGGGGATCGAGTTCGTCAAGCTGACCGGCGACACCAGGGATCGGACGACACCGGTGCGGAATTTCCAGGCGGGCAAGGTGCCGCTGTTCCTGATCAGCCTGAAGGCAGGTGGCGTCGGGTTGAACCTGACCGCCGCCGACACGGTGATCCACTATGACCCGTGGTGGAACCCGGCGGTCGAGGACCAGGCGACCGACCGCGCCTACCGCATCGGGCAGACAAAGAAGGTGTTCGTGCACCGGCTGGTGACGCTGGGCACCATCGAGGAGAAGATGGAGGCGCTGAAGGAGAAGAAGCGCTCGATCGTGGCCAGCGTGATGGAGGCGGAGCATGGCGGTGCGCTGAGCCTGACCGAAGCCGATGTCGAGGAGCTGTTCGGGGCGGCATGACCGGCGTGCGGGACAACCGGCTGTTGCAGTGCGCCACTGAACGCGATATAGGCAGGCTTATGAGCCCTGGCGCGCCCTGCCACCGCCTGACCGCAGATGCCCCCGCGTCCGCAGATGCTCGCCTGTTCGGCCTCCTCCTTCTCATTCGACTTAGCCGCCCCTGAGCGTCCCGCCGGGTTCCTGAACGCCGGCCACCGCTCAGGGGAACCCCTGAGGCTATTGTCGCATCCATATACCTGAGGAAACCACATGAGCATCACCCATCCCAGCTTCGGCAAGCTGGCCGACGACCGGATCATCATCTTCGACACCACCCTGCGCGATGGCGAGCAGTCGCCCGGCTTCTCGATGAACCTCGATGAGAAGATCCGCATGGCGGAGGCCCTGACCGAGCTGGGCGTCGACGTGCTGGAGGCCGGCTTCGCGATTGCCTCGCCCGGCGATTATGAGAGCGTCAAGGCGATCGCCGAGAGCATCGGCCAGCGCGACGACACGCCGGTGATCGCCAGCCTAGCCCGCGCCGGCGCGCAGGACGTGCTGCGCGCTGCCGATGCGCTGCGCAATGCCAAGCGCAAGCGCATCCATATCGTGATCGCCACCAGCGACCTGCACATGAAATACAAGCTGCGGATGACACCGGATGAGGTGATCGCCGCAACGGTCGACTCGATCAAGCTGGCCCGTCAGCATGCCGACGACGTCGAATGGTCGGCCGAGGATGCCACCCGGAGCGATATCGATTTCCTGGCCCGCTGCGCCGAAGCGGCGATCAACGCCGGCGCCACCACGATCAACCTGCCCGATACCGTTGGCTACGCGCTGCCCGAAGACATGGAGCGGATGTACAGCCAGATTCGCGAAAAGGTGCCGGGCATCGAGACGGTGATCCTGTCCACCCACAACCACAACGATCTGGGCCTGGGCGTCGCCAACACGCTGGCAGCGATCCGCGCCGGCGCCCGTCAGGTGGAATCCACCATCAACGGCATCGGCGAGCGGGCCGGCAACGCCTCTCTGGAAGAGGTCGTGATGGCGATCCGCACCCGCCAGGACGCAATTCCGCGGCGCAACAACATCCAGACCACGCATCTGCTGCGGATGTCGCGCCTGCTGGCCACCGTCACCGGCTTCGACGTGCAGCCGAACAAGGCGATCGTTGGCCGCAATGCCTTTGCCCATGAGGCCGGCATCCACCAGGACGGCGTGCTGAAAAATGCCGCCACCTATGAGATCATGACTCCCGAAAGCGTCGGCTGGACCAAGAACAGCCTGGTGCTGGGCAAGCACTCGGGCCG
>DASQVN010000390.1:0-2469 GCA_035640755.1 Rhodopila sp. | reverse complement strand
GTGCGGGGGCGGGCTGCGCGAGGGGTGCGTCGGCGCGCTGGCGTTTCGCCAGGTAGCTGGCCATCACCGAGTTGACCAGGGCGTCGGCTTCTTCATTGCTCAGGTAGTGCAGGGCGGGTTCGGCGGCGGGCCGAGCCGTGGATTGGGCCGCAGGCTGAACGGCGGGCTGGGCAGCGGGGCGCGTGGCCGGCTGGGGCGTGGGTTGGGCGGCGGGTTGGGGCGACGGGCGGCGGGCGAGCGCGGCCTCGGTCTGCTGGGCGGTGCGGCTCAGGGTGTTGGCCTTGGTGAGGAACTGGAGCTGCGGTTTCTCCGCCGTCGCGGGGTCGATGGCCTTGGCGCTGGCGACCAGGGCGGCGAAGGAGAGGGCGATGTGGCGGGCGGCGGCGAGATACTCGGTGAGGCCGGCTGGGCGGTAGTCGAGCAGTGCCTCGAGCGCGGCGGCGTAGGCGGCGTCGGCGTCGAGATCGGGGCCGAGGAAGAAGGCGATGAGGCGGCGGAGGATGGCGGCGACGACGCGCTGATCGGGGGTGAGGTCGGGATCGGCGATTTTCGGGTAGGACAATCTCGGGTCGGCGATGTTCGGGTCGGACATATTTGGGTCGGACATGGGGAGCGGGTCGCCTGGCTGCTTGTTGCCCTTATGTTCTGCCACATACGTTGATAAAATGCAAGAAGATTATGGTGGGGCTGGGCGTGAGTGCCGCCGTGCCGGCGGGATGGCCGAGTTGGTACCGACGGCTCCAGGTCTTGATTGCTATCGGCTGGCCTGGAATCGACATGGTGGCCGGGTGGCTGTCAGCCACGCCTTTGCTTTCTCGTGGTAAAGTCGCGGATGGCGGGCCTGCGCCCGCCATGACGAGGTGGCTGCGAGCGGTCATTGCGTAAGACCGCTGATATAGTGCTGGCGGCAACAGATCCTGGCGGCGGCTTACCTGCTGACACCTACGGAATTGAGGACGGCGGCCGGGGTCAGTTGGAGCCGAGCGTGGCGGATGCGTGGGGGCGGCCGCCGATCCGGTCCAGTTCCTCGGGGCTGGCGGTGTTCAGGTTGATACCCTTCGCGTTGCCGATTGCACCTGCCATGCCATTGCTCCTGTTCATGCTGGCGGCATAGCGCCGCGGGCGGGGATGGTTCCGCCCACAGGGATGTGTGCCGTGCGGGTGCCCTTGGAAGCTATCAGCGGGCGGCTTGGGATGGGCCGTTGCCGACGGGCTTGGTGCGGCCTGCGCCGGGGCCGGCCCCGAGATCGGCGCCGGTGGTGGGGTTGCTGCTTTCATTCGAATGCAGCCGAGCCGTGCTCGCCTGGTAGGCCTGCATTTGCGCGCCGGTCAGCTTGACCGATGCCATGCCGTCGCCGCGGTCGGCCGGTTGGGACAAGTCATCAATGCGGTCCCATTCCGTGCCGCTGTTCCATGGGCCCTGCAGATCGCCTTCACCCTGGGAGGTGTTCACATACACGCTGGCGAAACGCTCGATTCCGGGCAGCTTGCCGGGCGGGAAGTTGTGCTCGATGGCGTAGAGCGCCTTTTCAAATGATTTCTGATGCGCGATCTCGCGGGTCATCAGGAAACCAAGCGCGTCCTTGATGCCGGGGTCGTCGGTGATGTTGATGAGACGTTCATAGACGATCTTGGCGCGGGCTTCGGCGGCGATATTGGAGCGGAGATCGCAGGTCGGATCGCCGATCGAATCGATGTACGCGGCGGTCCATGGCACGCCGGAGGAGTTGGTCAGCGCCGGGGCGCCGCCATAGAGCAGGGACTGCGTGTGGCTGTCGCCGCCGGCGTTGAGGGCGCGATACATCTCGGCCTCCTTCATGTTGCCTTCGGCGAGCTGGCTCTTGATGCCCTTGTTGAGCATGGCGACGATCGAGCCGATGATCTCGAGGTGGCTGAGTTCCTCGGTGGCGATGTCGTAGAGCAGGTCCTTGCGGCCGGCATCGTCCTCGGCGAGCGCCTGGGTGAAGTAGCGCATGGCGGCGGCGAGCTCACCCTGAGGGCCGCCGAACTGTTCGAGCATGTAGGACGCCAGGACGGGGTTCGGTTCGGCGACGCGGATCGTGTACTGCAGACGTTTGTTGTTGATGAACATGCGTGCGTCCTTCGAGGCTGTGCGTGCGTGCCGCTGATAGCGGACGTGCAGACAGCGGGCTGGCCGGGGGGCGCGTTGCACGCGGGGCGGGGGCCGGACGGGAGATCGGATGATTGTGAAGGGAAGCGGCTGGGGCGCGGAGAATTGGATTGGACGAGGAACGGGGCAGTCGAGGTTTGAGCAACCCGGATGCACAACCTTGCTCAGATCCACTTCCGCCAGCGGAAGAGGGCGAGCGGGATCAGGGTGGTAAGGAGGATCATCGCCCAGGCGAAGCCGTAGCCCCAGGGCCAGTTCAGTTCGGGCATGCTCTTGAAGTTCATGCCCCAGATGCCGGCCATCAGGACGGGCGGGATGCCGACCACGGAAGCGATGGT
>DASQVN010000389.1:0-4658 GCA_035640755.1 Rhodopila sp. | reverse complement strand
GATGGACCGCGGCTACATCGCCGGTTCCTCGGGCAATGCATCGCTGATGGCGTTGACCCGCGCCCTCGGCGGATCGGCCGGCGATGATGCGGACGACCGCGGCTTCGGGGGCGGCGGCCGGCGGAAGCGGGGCGTCGTCGGGGTAGGCGTTGCGTAGCGCCTGCCGCACAAGCGGGTCGGAGGCCGTCTGCAGCGAGGGGACCGACAGCGAATAGATGGAGATGCGGGGGTCGAGACAGGCAAGCAGCGCAGGCGTCATGCCCAGAACGAGTCCCAGTTCGTCATTGCTGACGAACCGCTTGTGCGGGGGAATATAGCCCAGCCCCGCCGCGCCGTATGGCGGTGCCTTCTCGCTGCCGACCGACTGCAGCAGGTCGAGGCTTCGCCATTCGGCAATCGCCGCGGCCAGCTTCGTGGCGGCGGGGGGCACCGCGCCACAGGCCTCGAGCAGCATCTGCATCAGCACCTGGGGCGCGACGTTCGGGTCCACCTTCGCGGCTTCGTCGGTGACCCGAACCTGTGTGACCGCCTCTTCGGTGCGGACGGCGTGGATCGTGCCGTCGGCGTTCCATGTGCGTGCCAGGAGTTCGAAGATGGCGGTGTTGACAGCACCGTCGGCTGCGGCCTCGGCCATGGCGCTGCCCCGGGCGTTCGCGGCGATCCGCATCTCTGTTCGGCCGGTCAACGTAATCCGCATGGCGGCGAAAGCAAACAGGGCAGTCCAGAACAGCACGAAAATAACGACGAAACCGTTCCTTGCCCGCGATTGGTGGATGCTCGGGGGCACGACGACGGCGGGCCGGATGTCGCGGGCGGTGCGCATACCGCAACATTCCTTCGTTGTCCTGGGCCATGGCAATGCATGATGTCGCGATCCGTTGGAGCGGGAGCGCCGATCACATGCTTGTGTGCAGTCGACTATGGACACAGGAGATGCGGAACCGGCAGTGTTGTCCCGAGAAATACTGAGTTGAACAAGACGAGGGGGAACATGCATGCGCAGAAAATCTGCCGTATTCTTCGTTGCGAGTATCATTTCGGTATCATTATATAATGGTGCCGCGTCGGCGGGTGACCCAAGCGACCCGTTCAGGCCGGAAGCCTGTCAGATCCCCTCGGACGTGGTGGACAAGGTACAGTCGCAGCTTGCCTTGGTGGTGAATGCACCGGACCATAATGGCGGGTTGTTCTCGCCGAACCGGATGTGGTCTGCGGTGGTCGACCGGCGTGGCGCGCTGTGTTCAGTAATCGTGACCGGCGACGCTTGGCCGGGCAGCCGAGCAATTGCAATTGCGAAAGCAGGCACGGCGAATGATTTCAGCAATGATGCCCTGGCGCTATCGACGGCGAACCTGTATTCGCCGACACAGCCGGGCGGGTCGCTGTATGGGCTGAACAACTCCAATCCCTTCAATCCCTTGTTCTTGCCGCAGGGAACCGGCATCGGGTTCGTGCCCGGCGGGATCATTACATTCGGCGGCGGGGTGGCGCTGTATTCGGGTGGTAAGGTGGTCGGCGGGCTTGGAGTGAGCGGCGATACCTCCTGCGCCGACCATGCGATCGCCTATCGGATGCGGCGCCAGGCCGGGCTGGACGGGACGCCGAATTCGGACAACATCGTCTATCTGGCCTCGGGTGAGGCGCCCAATGACTTCAAGCAGCCGCATTGCGGCAGCACCGACGTCACGCCGTAACCGGTTCGGCCCGTCGACCGCCCTGGGCGGCGGGTTTACTCTGCTTGAGGTCTTGCTGGCGATCCTGATTATCTCGGCGCTGATTGTTGGACTGACACAGGGGGGCCGGTTCGCTCTGTCGGTCATGAACTACCAGGCGCAGCAAATCGAAACGGGCGCAGACCTGGATTCCGTGCACCGCCTGCTGCAGCATCTGATCGAGCACGCTCGGCCGGCCTCGGAGGCGGAGCCGCTGATGTTCGTCGGCGGCGCGCATGCGGTTGCCTTTACGAGTGTCGTGCCACTGCCGCAGGGCGGTCGCCGGGACCTGCGTGCCGACGTCGCGCTGAACGTCGATGCCGCGCACCGGCTCAACCTTGTCTGGACGCGGCATGTGCATGCGATCAGGACAGTGCCGCCGCCACCCGCTGTGGTGACGCAAATCCTGCCCGGCGTGGCGCGGATCGACCTGCGGTATTGGCCGGGTCAGCCGGGTAGCGGCTGGACGTCGGTGTGGCGTGATGAGATGCCGCCGCGGCTGCTCGGGATCCGGATCATCTTTGCGGATGCCGGGCGCCCGGCATGGCCCGAGCTGGTTGTGTCGCCGAAGCTCGATCCGCCATGATCGCCGGACGCGGGAATCGTCGCCGGGACGGCATGCTCGCCGGAATTCAGCCAGGGGTAGCGCAGCGGACCGCCGAAGTCTCTGAGATGGTGGTGTGCGTCGACGATCGGCAGGCCATCCGGCAAGGGTTCTGCCTGCTCAGATCGAGGCGCTGCGGATCTTGTCGATCAGACGGAGCGGGTCGGCGGGCGGCGTGTTGCCGCGCCAGGCGACGTGCTGGTCGGGCCGGGACAGAACAAGCGTTTCCTCGTAGGCTGCCTTGTCGGGCTCGCAGTCCAGCAGCTTCATGGGCACGCTGCGGCGCCTGGCCGCCGTCAGGATGCCGTCCACGTCCGCGCTGCGGTCGAAGCGCAGCAGGGTGAATTCCGGGCCGAGTTGGTCGTAGAGCGAGTCGCCGCCGCGCAGCCAGATGTGGGGTGTGCGGCAGCCGGGCACGGTTGACTGCCGGAAATCGTCGATGGTGTAGGCCGGGTGCTGCTCGCCGTCGTAGGCGATCAGTGGCGAATTGTCATAGAAATAGCCGAAGTTCAGGCCGCCGCAGCAGAACTGGCCGACGTTGATGTCGTGTGCCTCCTGCCCGATGCGGCGGCGGGATGCCTCGCCTTCCGGCGTCGGGTCCTCGATATTGTCGGGGATGGCGCTGCGCTGCTGGGCGAGCGCGAGGGAGGTATTCATCGCATAATGCGATACCTGTTCGGTGATGGGCTGGCGTTCGGCTTCATAGGCATCGAGGATCGCGAGTCCGGCCCAGCCGTTCAGGACGGCCGCCAGCATCCAGGAGAGGTTCATCGCGTCGGCGATGCCGGCGTTCATACCATAGCCGGCATTGGGCACCCAGATATGGGCGGCGTCGCCGCACAGGAAGACGCGCCGGTCGCGGAAGCGGTCAGCGATCATGCGGCGGGCGGTCCAGTCCTCCTTGGTGATGATCTCAAACGGGAAGGAGGGGCCGACGCCGAGGATCTGGCGGATGCACCATTCGCGGTCCACTGAGTCGAATGTCTCGCCAGGGCGCATGTAGTTGTGGATCAGCCAGGTCTGCCGCCCGTCGATGGCGAACATGTTGGCGCTGCGGCGGGGGTTCAGGGAGGTATTGGCCCAGGCAGGCTTCGTGGTGATGGCGCCGAGCAATTGAGGGGCACGGATGTAGGTGGATTGGCGGTGTTCCAGCACCGCATCGCCGGTCAGCGTGGCGCCGATCCGGCGGCGCACCGTGGAATGGGCGCCGTCGCAGCCGATCAGGTACTGCGCGTCCATCCGGGTTTGTTCGCCTGTGTCGAGGTTTTGGATTGTCACGCGGATACCGGCTGCATCCTGGGTGAAATCGGTCAGGCGGACGCGGTTGATGATGCGGATGTTGCGCTGCGCCTTGGCGTGGTCGAACAGGATCGGTTCCAGGAAGATCTGGTTGATGCGGTGCGGCGGTTCGGGTGTCGGCCACCAGGTGTCGGGGCCGCCGTTCGCGGTGTAGCGTTCGGTCCGGCAGGGGATTGGGATGCGGGAGAGCTCGAGACCCACGGTGGTGGTGCGGAAGGCGCAGTCGTTCGGATAGTCGTCCGGCAGGCCGGCGGCGCGGATCGATTTCACGATGCCCAGGCGGCGGAAGATTTCCATGGTGCGGGCGCCGACATGATTGCACTTGACACTCGGCGGCTCGCCTGGCGCGCGCGGCTCGACGATAGTGACGCGGATACCGCGGCCGGCGAGGTCGATGGCGAGCGTCAGGCCGACCGGTCCGGCACCAGCGATCAGGACCTGGGGCGTCGGGGTCAAGGGCACCCTCCCGTTGCATGTTGGCCGTCTGGTGGCGACCCGGCGTCGGGGGAAGATGGCGGAGATTGGCGGAGCGGGGAAGGGGCCGACGGATCAGATGTCGGGCGCGACCAGGGGCAGCGTCGGAAAGTATGTGCGGTAGCGGGCGGCATCCCGCGTGACCAAGTGATATCCGGCGACCGCCGCATGGGCGCCAATCAGGAAATCGGGCAGTGGGGAGCGCCGGGTGCCACCGCGGCGCCGATAGGCCAGGAAGCACTTGCCAGCGAGAAATGCGGCCTCATACGGGAGGGCTTCCCGTGTGAACATCTCGGGCGGCAGTGCTGCTTCGAGATCCTCGATCCGCGAATAGCGTATCGATACCTCACCGTAGCTGATCGGATTGATGATCAGCCGGTGCCCCTCGGCGATACCATCGATGCCGCTGGCGGACCGGTCGAACCAGTGGCGGTCCTCACTGATCAGGTCCAGCAGGACGTTGCTGTTCACCATTGCGGCCATCGATCATTCGCCGCCGCGCGTTAGGGCCATGATGGCGTCGGTTGTCATCGTGACATCGCCGCCGTGGCGGCGATTGTGCGCGCGAT
>DASQVN010000388.1:0-5030 GCA_035640755.1 Rhodopila sp. | reverse complement strand
GAATGAAATCGAATGTTTTGATCGACTGAACCGATGACGATCCTCCCCAGCCCGCAGCAGCTCCGCTACCTCGTCGCCCTCGCCGAGTCTCGCCATTTCGGCCGAGCGGCCCAGGCCTGCGCCGTCACCCATTTGACGCTGTCCGCTGGTCTGCTCGCCCTCGAACGCCAGCTCGACTGCCGCATCCTCGACCGCGCCGCAGGCCGCCATGTCGTCTTCACCCCGATCGGCCTGGAACTGGTCGAGCGCGCCCGCACCGCCCTCTCGTCCCTCGAAGCGGTCACCGAAGCCGCGCTGGCCTCGCGGGAGCCGATGGCCGGCCCGCTCCGCCTCGGCGTCATCCCGACGATCGGCCCCTTCCTGCTGCCCAGCCTGATGCCCGCCATCCGCGCCGCCTTCGCATGCGCCCGTATCTACGCGAGGACACGACCGCCAACCTCGTCTCCCGCCTCACCGCCAACCGCCTGGATGTGCTGCTGCTCGCACTGCCCTGCGACTGCGGCGCCGCCGACGTCATGCCACTCGCCCGCGACCCATTCCTGGTCGCGCTGCCACCCGGCCATCGCCTCGCGGGGGAGGAGCAGGTCCCGGTCTCCGCCCTGAATGCCGAGGGTCTCCTGCTGCTGGAGGACGGCCACTGTCTGCGCGACCAGGCGCTCGCCGTCTGTGGCCTGCTCGCCGGCGAGCGGGACGACCAGGACCGCTTCGCCGCCACCAGCCTGCACACCCTGGTGCAGATGGTCGCTGGTGGCCTCGGCGTCACACTGCTGCCCCGGCTCGCGGTCAGCGCCGGCATTATCGAGGGCACCGGCCTCGTCATCCGTCCCCTCGCCGGCGCCGGCGCCTGGCGCACCCTCGGCCTTGCCTGGCGCCCCAGCGCCCCGCGCAGCGCCGATTATCGTGCCCTCGGCACACATCTCGTCGAGACCTGCCGGAGGCACCTGGAATAATAACGCCCATCACGCAGGTGCGACTTGCCCCCGCCTCCCGCCTGGGGCCACCTCGGGCCCATCGATGCAGGAGACGCCCCCATGCGGCCATCCGTTCCCGCTCTCGTCCTCGCCGGCCTGGCCCTCGGCCCCCTCGGCACCATCCCCGTCGGCCCCGCGAGCGCGCAGGAGAAGATCGCGCCCACCCGCACCTACAGCACCGACCGCAACGACGGGCCGGATTTCGGCAAGACCTACATGCCCCGCTCGAAGGAGGCGCCGGACCGCGCCTACGGCACGCCCACCTTCGGCCGGAAGGGCGCGGTGGCCCCGGAGCAGAAGGGCGGCCCGACAAAGGAGGAGGCAAACGCCCCGAATGGCCCGCTGCCGAATGACACGGTCACCCCGACCCCTGGCGCTGGCGCCGGCGTCAACGCCGATACGTTCGGCCTGCCCGACCTCGCCCCGAACAATGAAGGCGTGCCGCCGGCCTCACCGTCCGCCAACACCGACTTTTTCGCCCACACCACCGAGTTCGACCTGCCGAAACCCGGCACCGATGCCGACGCGACCGATACCCCGCTCTACACCACCGGCAACCCAGCTTCCGGCGGCACCGCGACGCCTGGGCAGGACAGCGTCTCCGGGCAGGACAGCGTCTTCGGCACCGCCGCCCTGGCGCGCGAGCGCAACTTCGGCACACCGGACCCCAATGCCGATCAGCAGAAACCGGAGAGATGAGTCGGAGCGCAGTCGACTGGCGATCCGCCCCATGCGGGCTTCAAGGGGCGGCCGCAGAGCCTCTCGACCAGGCTCCGAAGCCTGCGGCCGCACCTAATCCGATCGCAGAGAAGCCTGAGACGCACAGCGTCCACGATTCGGCGCGTGAATCGGATACGTCCCACCAAATGCGACGTATCGCGCATCGCTGATGCGCGACACTAGGCGCAAAGGCGAAGCAGCGATCATCGACGCCGTCGACGGTGTGTCCGCCGGCCGCCGCGTCGCCAGGCCCGAGTAGGAAGCCGGCCCAGACTCAGCTCCCGACCAAGCGCAAGCGACAGCTCACGTACAATGTTAAGAGCTTTTGATGTCGCCAATTGTGTGACACCGGAAAAGGCGCTTGACGGCAGGTATGACGGGGTAACAGCGTGTCCCGCTACAGCGGTCGACCATGAACCGCGGGAGGCAATACATCGGGTCGGGAGGACAAATCATGAACGTCCTGGGCAGACGTCGGCTGCTGCGCGCGTCCCTTTCTGCCGTTGCCACAGGGGGCCTGACCGGGGCCCTGGCACGCCCCTATATCGCCAAAGCCGCAGCAAAGACCGCAACCGTATGGTGGGTCCAGGGCTTCGCCCAGGAGGAGGACATCTCGTTCCGCAAACTCGTCGCCGACTACGAGAAGGCCAGCGGCAACACCATCGATTACAGCATCATCCCCTACGCACCGGAGCGCCAGAAGATCGTCTCGGCGATGACCACCGGTGAGGTGCCCGATCTGTTCACTGCAAATCCTGCCGAGATCGTCGCGCTTTATGCCTGGCAGGGCAAGCTGGTCGACGTGACCGACGTGGTCGAAACGCAGAAGTCGCAGTACAGCGAAACCGCGCTGCTGTCCGCCAGGTGCTACGACAGCACGACGAGGCGCCGCAGCTATTACGGCGTACCCCTCACCGGCACGGCGCTGCCGAACCACATCTGGAAGTCGCTGGTCGAAAAGGCCGGGTACAGGATCGCGGACATCCCAAAGACCTGGGACGCCTACTACGATTTCTTCAAGGACGTCCAGACGAAGCTGCGTGCGCAGAGAATGCGCAACGTCTATGGGCTTGGCTTTCAGATCACCACCAATGGCGTCGATCCGAACTACCTGTTTCACTACTTCCTGATCGCTTATGGCGGGCAGGACATCATTACCGCGGACGGCCAACTGCATCACGACGACCCGAAGGTCAGGAACGCGGTGATACAGGCGCTGACCTACCCGACACGGGCCTACCGGGAAGGCTTCGTGCCTGCGGGTGCGGTCAACTGGAATGATGCCGATGACAACAACGCCTTTCACGCGAAGCAGGTCGTGATGGACCTGGACGGCACCATCTCGACCGAGGTCGCCATCATCAAGGACCAGCAGGCCTACGATGACATCGTCACCATGGGTCCGCCGCTCAGCAACGAGGGCAAACCCGTGCCAAGCCAGCTCAACGTGGTCAACGCCCTGATCCCGCAGGGCGCCAGGAACGTCGAGGTGGCAAAGGATTTCCTGAAGTATTTCATCCAGCCGCAGGTCACTAACGACTGGCTGAAAGTGGGCCTTGGCCGGAACATCCCGGTGATGCCGGCGATCGTCAAGAACGATCCGTGGTGGTTCGCGGACCCGCATCGTGCGGCATACACCCAACAGGGCGTGCTCGGGGAGACCTTGCCGGCCTACTGGGCCTTCAATCCGGCCTTTGCCCAGGTGCAGAACGAACACGTCTGGAGCACTGCCTGGTTCGACATCCTGAACGGCGGCATGTCCGCCGAGGCGGCGGCAGACAAGGCGTTCAAGCGGATGATCGAGATCTTTGCGAAATATCCCATCGCACAGGCTTGAGCATGATGACGTTCCTCCGCGCGCGATCGTTTGCGGCGGACCCGTCGGCAAACGTGAATCGCGCGCTCGGACCACAAGCTAACGCGCGATCGTTTGCGGCGGACCCGTCGGCAAACGTGAATCGCGCGCTCGAACAATAACAAACAATAGACCGCAGTATGATCCGCACCGTCGAACGGATCAACCTCAGAGGATTAGACTGTAGGCTGGCTGAAACTGTCGCTTTACTTGAATGACAGCAAGAACGGAACGCCGGAGCGGGTGGCGAACAGGGAGGAGGTAAGACAAGCATGGCGAGTGCATCCGTCATCAACATCGGCCGTCCGTCAATCGCACGCCGTGATACGTTCTGGCGTCACGTGCAGGGCAGCCTCAGGGGCTCGGAGTACACCTGGGCAATCGCCTTTCTCATCCCCTATGTCGGAGTATTCGCGACATTTGTCGTCTATCCCGCCCTGTACGGCATGTGGATGGGCAGCGATCCGAACCTCTATTCAGAGCTGTGGTCGGACCCGATCTACCAGAGCACGCTGGTGAATACGCTCATGTTTCTGGCCATCGGCGTCAACCTGAAGATGTTTTGTGCGCTCCTGATGTCGGGCTTTTTCATGCGGCGCGGCTGGTGGGTGAAGGGCCTGCTGATGATCTACGTACTGCCGTGGGCCGTGCCGGCGCTGCCTACCTTCATATCGATCCATTGGATGCTGAACGGCGAATGGGGCCTGATCAACAATGCGATCTTTCAAATGTTCGGCGTCGATGGTCCATCCTGGCTGAATAGCCGCTGGCTCGCACTCGGATCAGCCATCTACTCGCATATCTGGAAATGGATGCCGTTCTGGACAGTGATCCTGCTGGCTGGTCGGATGGCCATTCCGCAGGATCTCTACGACGCGGCCAAGGTAGACGGGGCGAGCGGCTGGCGCCAGTTCGTCCACATCAACTTCCCCTTGCTCGCCAACCTGTATCTGATCTGCACCCTGCTCTCGACCATCTTCACCCTCGGCGACTTCAACTCGGTGTTCTTCGTCTCCGGCGGGGGACCGGCCAACTCGACCCACGTCCTGGCGACGCTGGGCATTCGCGATGCGTTCGATCTCGCGCAGCCGCGGCTCGGGGTCGCCGCGGTGATGTCGGCGCTGCCGCTGATGATCCCGCTGGTGATCGTGCTGATGCGCAAGCTGAAGACGGCGGAGGTGCAGCTATGAGCGCAACCGCTTCCACCGCCGCAGCCCGCCCCGCAGGCGAAGCCGGCCGCGCAGCCCGCCGGCGCCGGAAGCGGGGAGAGGCCGCGGCACTGGCGTTCGCCGTCCTCGTCGTGCTCTGGACCGTCCTGCCGATCTACAACATGGTCATGGTGTCGCTTGAGTCGCACAGCGATGTATTCACCGATTCGGTATGGCCCCCGCATCCCTCACTTGAAAGCTTCTGGGTCGTGATCACCCAGGGCTACTGGTATCTGGAGTATTTCTGGCATCAGTTCTATCTGGAGTATTTCTGGC
>DASQVN010000387.1:0-3936 GCA_035640755.1 Rhodopila sp. | reverse complement strand
CCGTCCTCGGCGGCTTCATGGTCGGCGTGATCGAGAACCTGGGCGGCGCCTACATCGTCGGCACCGAGCTCAAGCTGACCCTCGCCCTGGTCATCATCGTCGCCGTGCTCACCGTCAAGCCCAGCGGCCTGATGGGCCGCCGCGTGTACAGCCGGGTGTAATGATCATGCGCGCCGCCTGGCTCATCCCCGTCCTGGTGCTCATCGCCGCCATCTGGCCGACCGCGAGCTTCACCGACTATCACCTGTTCCAGATGACCATGGTGCTGGTTTATGGCATCGCCATCCTCGGCCTCGCGCTGCTCACCGGATTCAACGGCCAGATCTCCCTCGGCCACGGCGCGTTCTACGCCATCGGCGCCTATACCACCGCCATCCTGATGAGCACCTGGAACGTCCCCTACTGGGCCACGCTCCCGGTCTCCGCCGTAGTCTGCGCCGTCGTCGGCTTCCTGCTGGGCTTGCCCGCCCTGCGCCTCGGCGGCCTCTACCTCGCCCTCACCACCTTCGCCCTCGCCGTCGCCATCCCGCAGATCCTGAAATACAAGGCGATCGAGGACTGGACCGGCGGCGTCCAGGGCCTCGTCATCGACAAGCCCGAGGCGCCCTTCGGCCTGCCCCTCTCCCCCGACCAGTGGCTCTATCTGTTCACGCTCGCCATCGCCATCGTGCTTTACGTGATCGCCTTCAACATCGTCCGCGGCCGCATCGGCAGGGCCATGATGGCGGTCCGCGATCACGCCCTGGCGGCCGAGACCATGGGCGTGCACCTGGCGATCATGAAGACCCGCACCTTTGCGCTGAGCGCCATGTACACCGGCCTCGCAGGTTCCCTCGGCGCCATCGCCGTGCAGTTCGTCGCCCCCGACAGCTTCGGCGTCTTCGTCTCGGTCTTCCTCTTCGTCGGCCTGGTGGTCGGCGGCGTCGCCTCGATCGGCGGCACCCTGATCGGCGCCGCCTTCATCGAGTTCGTGCCCAACCTCGCCGACAAGGTCTCCAAGGCCGCCCCCGGCGCCGTCTATGGCGTGATCCTGATCGCCGTGATGTTCCTCATGCCGGCCGGGGCAGGGGGCTTCATCGCCAGCCTCTGGCGCCGCGCCGTTCGTTCCCGCTGAAACCACGGCAACGCAGCGCTGCCTTGCACGGTCCGCCCGGCAAGAGCCGACCCGGCACACTACAAGAGCCGGCCCAGCACACTATGTGACGCCCATCACCCGATGCCGACCCACGCACCGTCCCTGCCGTCATGGCCAGGTCCGCTATCGTTATGGCCAGGCCCGCTATCGTTATGGCTAAGCGCCCTTAACGTCTGGCCCAGCGCCCTCAACGTCATGGCCGGGCTCGACCCGGCCATCTACCCCCCGCCGGCGCCACCACCCGTCACGGCACAGCCGCCGGCCTCTCAATCAGCCCCGAACCAACAGAACCCCGCAATCAACCCTCATGAGTGACCTCACCCTCCACCCCTCCACTCCGACAACCCGCACCGCAACCCCGCCCCACACCCCCGACTGGCCGGTGCTCAGCCTCGCCATCATCGTGGCCCTCGCCGTCCTCGGCTTCCATCTCACCCGCCACGATCCCGCCCGCGCTGGCCTCTTCCTGGTCGCCGTCGCCCTCGGCTGGGTCTTTATGCGCAGCGACTTCAGCTACACCGCCGCGTTCCGCAATCTCGTGGCCCGCGGCAACGGCACGATGCTCGCCCTGGCCGTCGGCCTCGCCGCCATCCCGGCGCTCGTCATCATCCCCGTTACCGCGCTGACCCCCGCCTACGCCGGCTACGTCTCCCCGCTCGGCCTGCCGGTGATCGCCGGCGCGGCCCTGTTCGGCGCCGGCATGCAGCTCGCCAACGGCTGCGCCTCCGGCTCGCTCTACGCCGCCGGCGCCGGATCGCGCCGCCTGTGGATCGCCATCCCGTTCTTCTGCGCCGGCGGAGTCCTCGGTTCGCTCATGCTGCCCTACGCCATGGCCCTGCCGAGCTTTCCCGCCATCGGCCTCGGCCAGGTCTTCGGCCCCTGGGTCGGCCTGGCCCTGACGCTGGCACTGATCCTCGGCCTGGCCGCCATCCTGCTGCGGCTGCCCGCAAGCAGCGCCCCCGACGCCACGAAACTCCGCTTCGCCGGCGCCATCGGCGTGCTCGCGGCCTGCGCCTTCCTGCTCTGGGGTTCGCCCTGGGGTGTGACCATGGGCCTCACGGTCTGGGGCGCCAAGCTCGCCGGCCTGATCGGCCTGTCGGTCGAGCATACCCGCTTCTGGCAGTCCCCGCCCGCCGCCGCGGCGCTGCACAGCAACATCCTGCAGCAGCCAAGCTCGCTGATGAACATCGGCGTCCTCCTGGGCGCCATGCTTCCCGCGGCCTGGCGCGGCCGCTTCCGCGCCTGGCAGTGGCCGGACGCCCGCGGCTGCCTCGCCGCCGCCATCGGCGGCCTGAGCATGGGCGTCGGCGCCCGCCTCGCCTTCGGCTGCAACATCGGCTCGCTGCTGGGCGGCCTCTCCTCCGGCAGCCTGCACGGCGTGCTCTGGCTGGGGGCCGCACTGGCCGGCACCTGGATCGGCATCCGGCTGCGCCCGCGCTTCGGCCTCTCCGTCTAACCCCCGCCCACGCCGGACAGCAGCCGAAACGTCCCGCCGCACACCGCCTTGATCGTCTCCCGCAGCGTCTCCTCCGGGCCGAACCCCTCGGTCCGGAGCACATGCCGCTCAAGCTCCCCTAACGTGGAGAATTGCCGATGCAGCGCCGCGATCGGCCCGGAAGCCGTCAGCGTGTCGCCGCCGCGCTCGCGGCACCGTCGGACCGCTACGTCGAGCAGCGGGCGCAGCACGATGTAATGCAACGGCACACCCAGCGCCCGGAACGGCCCCAGGAACCATGGTCCGATGATGCCGTCCACAACCACGAAATACCCGCCCGTGGCATATCCTTCCGCCGCCCGCGCCAGGATGCCGGCAACAACCCCGTTCTGCTGGTGCGCCTCAGGAAGATAGGGCGCGACCCCACCGTGCTTGATGACATGCCAGAAATCATCCGCATGCAGATGCACCTTGGGTGATCCGGCCATCCGGGCCAGCGCATCCGCCGTCGTCGTCTTTCCCGCCCCCGGCGGCCCGGTCAGGACAAGGATTTCGCCTGCAAGCTCAACCATGACGTCCCCGACACTGCCCGGCTTCATCGACCGGCAATGATCCCCGCGGGGCGCGCGGCCCTGAGCACCTCGGCCAACCGAAACGATACCCGCGCGCGCCCTGCCAGGGTGAGGCGGCACATTGCCGCCGTCAACCGGCAACACTTCCCGACCCGGGATCTGACCCGGGATCCGGCCCGAGCCCGTCCAGCACCGCCTCCAGCACCGGCCGCAGCCGCCGCAGCTCCTCCAGATGGATCGCCGAGAGCGCCGCCAGGTGCCCCTCCGCACTCGGCGTCAGGCGCAGCAGCACCCGCCGCCGGTCCGCGGGATCGTGCGTGCGCGTCAGCAGGTCCGCCTCCACCAGCCGGTCCACCAGTTCCACTGCACTGTTGTGCTGGATGCACAGGCGCTCGGCCAGCTCCCCGATCGTCGGACCGGACTCACCTGGATACCCCTTGATCGCCAGCAGCGCCTGGTGATGCCGCGGGGTCAGCCCGCTCGCCTCCGCCGCCTGCTGGCTGAACGCCAGGAAGCGGCGGATCATGTAGCGGAACTCGGCCAGCGTCCGGTACGCGCTCCGACTCATTTGCAACGGTGCCATGCCCCCGTACCTGGCATCCATACCTGACATCCGCCGCCCCGCCTCGCAAGTGCGTGTGTTGCCCTTGAAATGTCGTGGCACGACATATTACCGGAAACACCATCCCGCCCCACGAATCCAGATAGGTACCCGCTGACCGTGACATCCTCCACCATGCGCCCGGCCGACCCCGAGCCGGCAGAGCATCGACTCGGCGATTTCACCACCAACC
>DASQVN010000386.1:0-2860 GCA_035640755.1 Rhodopila sp. | reverse complement strand
GCGATTCGAGGATCCGGTAGGCGCAGCTATGGTCGCGATCGGAGAGCGACAGGAGCTCCTCGCGCAGGTGCCCGCCATCCGCGGCGTAGAAGCTGCGCACGCAGCCGACCGCATCCGCCGGTTTGCCGCCCTCGATCTCGCTGCGGGGGAACAGCGAGGGGTGGTAGGTCGGCAAGCCGTTGAAGTCGCGCAGCAGCGCCCAAACCCGGCCGATCGGCGCGTCGATGACGTCGCTGACATAGATGCGGACCATGCAAACCCCTATCCCTTGACCGAACCCATCGTGAGCCCGCGCACCAAATAGCGCTGCATCACCACCGCGAAGAGCACGACCGGTGTCGAGATCATCAGCGCCGCCGCCCCGATCGCGTCCCACTGCACGCCGAGCTCGTTGCGGAAGCCGACCACGGAGAGCGGCGCGGTGGCGGTATGCGCATTGGTCAGCGCCAGCGCGAACAGGAACTCGTTCCAGGCGGCGATGAACACGAACACGGCGGTGGCGACGATGCCGTTTGTCACCAGCGGCAGGATCATGCGCCAGAACACCTGAAACTCGTTGCAGCCATCGATGATCGCGGCCTCGCGCACCTCGTGCGGCACGTCGCGGAAAAAGCCGCGCAGCAGCCAGATGGCGAACGGCAGGTTGAACGCGCTGTAGATCACGACCAGCACCTGGTAGGTGTCGAGCACGCCGAGCCGCGACGCCGCGAGGTAGATCGGCACCAGGATCGAGATCCCGGGCACCATGCGCGCGACCAGGACCGAGGCGAGGAAGGTGTTGCCGCGCATGCGCAGCTGCGTCATGGCGTAAGCCGCAGGGCTCGCGATCAGCAGCACCGCGAGGGTCGCGGTGACGGCGACGACGATGCTGTTCAGGAGGTAGCCCTGAAAGTGCACCTGGCCGAAAATGGTGCGAAAGCCTTCCAGGCTGGGCGTGAAGATGAAGCGCGGCGGCATGGCCAGGCTGTCGACCGGGCGGCGGATGCCGGTCAGCACCATCCAGATATACGGGAACAGGAACACGAAGCTGATCGCGCACCAGAGCAGGGTCAGCGCCGCCTTGCCCAGGCGCTTGCGCTCGGCGCGGGTCATCGCTCGGCCTGGGCGTTGCGGAACAGGTGGTAGAGCAGCGGCGAGCTGACCACGATCACGGTGACCACGAAGATCCAGGCGATCGCCGCGACCCGGCCGATGTCGAACGCCGAGAAGCCGGTCTGGAACGTATACAGCGTGATCATCGTGGTGCTGTTGCCGGGTCCGCCCGCGGTCAGCATCCAGATCTTGTCGAAGTCGCTCATCGCCGAGATCGCCCGGAACGAGGCGGCGATCAGCATGTAGGGCAGCAGATGCGGCACGATGATGAAGCGGAACACCTGCAGCCGGCTGGCGCCGTCCACCTTCGCCGCGTCCAGCTGGCCCGCATCGACCGATTGCAGCCCGGCCAGCAGCACGAGCATGAAGAACGGCGTCGAGTGCCAGATGTCCATGATCACGACCGAGGGCAGCGCCATGGTGGTGCCGAGCCAGGCGACCTTGGGCAGGCCGACCGATTGCAGCGCCCAGTTGAACACCCCGTTCTCCTGCTCGTAGAGCAGCTTCCAGAAGATGCCGACCACGACCGGGGTGACCACCATCGGGATCATCATGATCGAGCGGAACACCGGCCTGGCGTAGAACTCGAGGTTGAGCAGCATCGCGAAGCCGAGCCCCAGCCCGAGCGCGCCGGCGATGGAGAGGATGGCGTAGGTGACGGTTACGCGCACCGCGGCCCAGAAATCGGGGCTGGTCAGCACGTCGACGTAGTTGGAGAGCCCGGCCGGGTCGTTCTCGCTGCCGGGGTCCGTCAGCATCCAATGGGTCAGGCTGGCGGACATGGAGTACAGCATCGGCCCCAGGTCGACCCCGACCAGCACCAGGATCGCCGGCAGGATGAACCAGCCGGCCGGGCTGCCGATGGCGCGCGCCTTGCGGCGGGCGAGCCTGGGGCGCAGGCCCGGATGCGTGATCGGTTGCGATTGCAACATGGTCAGCCGCGCAGGTAACCCCGGCGGCGCATGAAGTCGGTCACCTTGGCCTGCAGGTCGGCCGCCCCGGCCTCCGCGGTCTTGGTGCCGGAGCAGACGGCGTTGGCCTCGTTGTAGATGAAGATGCAGATCTGTTCGGACTGCTTGATCGGCGGATATTCCGCGACCGGGCCGGTCATTCCGGCGAGCACGGCGGGCAGGGCCGGGAACTTGCCGACGGCGGCCGGGTCCTGGAAGGCGGAGATGCGCGCGGGCTGGCCCGTCAGCATCACCAGACGCGTGCCGTTCTCCTTGCAGGTGAGCCAGGCCACGAACAGCTTGGCCGCCTCGAGATTGCGGGACTTGGCGTTGACGGAGATGCCCCAGCCGCCCAGCAAGGCCGCTTGCGGGCACGGCGCATAGCCGAGGCTGTTCGCGACCACGGACTGGGCGGGGTCGAGCAAGGTGCTGAACCCGCCCGGCCACATGAAACCCTGCGCGGACTGCCCGGTGGTGACCGCGTTTATCATCTCCGGGTTGTTCCAGGTCAGGTTGCCGGGCGGGCTGATCTCCTCGAGCTGCTGGGCCATCAGCCTGAACGCGCCGACCGCGGCCTCGCCGCCGAAATTGGGCATTCCGGCGGCGTCGAGATAGGCGCCGCCGAGGCCGTGGAACAGCGTGATCCACTGGCACGCCGCCTGGATGTTCTTGCCGGCGGGCAGGTTGTAGCCGTACTGATTGCCGGTGCGCAGCTTCAGCCCGTTCCGGTAGACCTCGTCCCAGCTCGACGGGGCGCGCTCGGGATCGAGTCCGGCGGCCTGATATGCCTTCTTGTTCCAGACCAGGAAAGTGACGTC
>DASQVN010000385.1:0-3038 GCA_035640755.1 Rhodopila sp. | reverse complement strand
GCGCTGTATCTGCTGTCGGATGTGCGGACGGGGGTGCCGCTGGCGCTGCTCGATGGCGACGTGCTGACGGCGCGGCGGACGGCAGCGGCTTCGGCGCTGGCCGGGTCGTTCCTGGCGCGGGCGGATGCGTCGCGATTGCTGGTGGTGGGGGCGGGCCGGGTCGGCAGCTTGATGGCGGAGGCGCACCGTTCGGTGCGGCCGATCCGGGAGGTGGAGGTCTGGAACCCGACGCCGGCGCGGAGCGGGAGGCTGGCGGCGTCGCTGCGGGAGCTGGGATTCGCGGCGCGGCGCGTGGACGATCTCGAGGCGGCGGTGGGGCGGGCGGATATCGTGAGCTGCGCAACGTTGGCGGAGCGGCCCGTGGTGCTGGGGCGGTGGCTGCGGCCGGGGACGCATGTGGACCTGGTGGGCGCGTATCGGCCGGATCGGCGGGAGGCGGATGCGGACGCGGTGGCGCGGGCCGCCGTGTTCATCGATACGGAGGCGGCGCTGCAGGAGGCGGGGGAGCTGGTGGGGCTGGGGCTTGCGGACGTGCGGGGGACGCTGGCGGGGTTGTGCCGGGGCGAGGTGGCGGGGCGTGGTTCGGCGGAGGAGGTGACGCTGTTCAAGTCCACCGGCACGGCGCTGGAGGATTTGGCGGGGGCGATGCTGGCGGCGGGGTTTGGGAGGTGAGTGCGGGGGTTTCCCTCCGGGAGAGGGTGGGGATGAGGGGCTGTTCCGCAGGCGGAATTGCGGTCCTTGCTTCCAAGCCGCAGTGCTTGCGGCACCGTGGGCCCCCGGGGTCAAGCCCGGGGGTCGGTTCGCAGCAGCTGCTCCTTGTCGCGCCAAACCGGCGAGCCGCGCACCGTGTGATCGATCTCGTCGTTGATCTCGGCCAGCGCCCGCTCGAGCGCGGTGATCACGCGTTGGCAGCTTTTGGCCGTCTTGGCGCTGGCGCGCTTTGCCCGGGCGCGCTCGGCGGTGAGCATGTCGACAATCTGCCGGCGCCGGGTCAGCAGGTCGGCGAGTTGCTGGGTCTGCTGGTCCGGCAGCGGGCGGGGCGGCGGCTGGGTGGCCTGGGCGAAGCGGGCGATCACGGCGGCGTCGATTGCGTCGGTCTTGGCGCGCTTGCCGAGCGCCTGGGCGAAGGCGCGCACCTGCGCCGGGTTGACCACGGCGACGGGCAGGTCGGCCGCGGCCAGCCCGGCAGCGACGACGCTCTCGAACCCGCCGGTGGCCTCCAAGGTGATCAGCTTGGGGGCGAGGCTGGCCAGCCGACGCGCGAGTTCTTCGATGCCGGCTGCGTTGCGCGTGACTTGGAAGGCTTCGGCTTCGGGCAGGACGTGCACGTCGAGGCAAGCCTTGGCGACATCGATTCCAACGAAGCGTTCCATCGGATCCCGACCTTGCGAAACCGGGCTTGCGCTGCGGCCCAAGCGAGTGTCCGGGCTGGATGGAACAGCGGACAGGTGCCCTTGCTCTCCCACGGGCTTGGTTGACCTCGGGTTGACCGGGTCCGCGACCGCACCAGCCAGTATAGCCGATCCGGCCCAATCAGACTTACAAGGGATGGGGTGAGGGTCGGTCCCGCAGGCCGAAAGGGCCCCCCGGATAAAACCAACGCCCCCAAGACTCCCTCTCCCTCCGGGAGAGGGTCGGGGTGAGGGCCGCTCCGCACGGACGCCCCCCGATCACCCTGGGTCGGAGCTCGCCATGGTCGGCAGCCGGGCGATTCCAGTCTCGGCGCGCCGCTTGAGCGCGGCGTATGGCGGGCCGGTGAAGATGTCGATCACCTCCGTATAGGTCTGGCGCGCGGTCTGAAAACACCGCTTCCGTGACGCGGCCTGGGCGAGCTCAAGCCGGAACCGCGCATTGTCCATCACCCGGCCCGTGCTGGGCGACAGGTTCGCGACCAGCTCCTCCAGCTCGGACGACGCGTACCGGCGCGCCGCCGCGTATGCCGCGCCCGCGCAGTCCTTCTCCCGCCGGTAGCTCGAGAGCAGGTTCCTTCGCATCGCGGCGGTACGCGCTTCATGAGGCGATGTCACGCGGCCGACCTGGGCGGGCGGGGGAGCAGGACTGGGCGCCGCGCAGGAGCACAGCAGAGCAACCGCCAACGCGGCCGCAGCAGCACGCCTCATGCCTCAGCCTATCGCTGCGGCAGCTCCAGCCCCGGCGCATCGAACGGGCTCGACGGGACCTGCCCGTTCGGCGTCATCCGGTCCACCGCGTGCGGCAGCAGGTTCGACAGCTCCTGCAGCAGGGTCTGCTGCGGCATGCCGGTCTGCTGCGACCACTGGTTCACCTGCTCCTGGCCGAACACCTGCTGCAACTGGTTGGGGCTGACCGGCTGGTTGGCCCCGGTGCCGACCCAGGAGTTCACCGTATTGCCCATCCCCGCCCCGCGGAACGCTTCGATCAGGCCCGGCAACCCGCCCCCCTGGCCGCCATAGCCACCGCCGCCGCCGCCGAGGATGGAGCCGAGCACCGATTGCAGCGGACTGGCCTGCGGGTGGCCGCCAAGCAGGCCGCCGAGCACGGAATCCAGAAGGGCCATTGCGTTCCTCCAAAAAACAAGCCGCCGCGCCCGAGGTCGCGGCGGCACACGATGCCGTTATGTCAGATGGTTCGTCGGCCCACGATTGCGTGATAGATGAACAGCACGATGATCGCGCCGATCACCGCCACGAACATGCTGTAGAGGTTGAAGCCGGTCACGCCCTGGTAGCCGAACTGGGCGAACAGCCAGCCCCCGACCACGGCGCCGATCACGCCGAGCACGAGGTCGCCGATAAACCCTTCGCCCTGTTTGTTGACGATCTTGCTCGCAATCCAGCCGGCTATCAGGCCGAGGATGATCCAACCGATGATGGACATTGGAGAGCACTCCGCATGTTGCAGCCCATGTTGTTGCTAACTGCGATCTGGCCCCCGAGTTGCCGCCCGATCGGATCGGTTCGTCAAACGTTGAAGCGGAACAGCAACACGTCCCCGTCCCGGACCACGTAGTCGCGCCCCTCCACCCGCATCTTGCCGGCCTCCTTGGCCCCGGTCTCGCC
>DASQVN010000384.1:0-9551 GCA_035640755.1 Rhodopila sp. | reverse complement strand
AACCCTACATCCTCGTAGCGCTCGGCCACGAGCGGGATGGCGTTTTTCCGGCACCGGCCACGCACCTGCCACGTCCGCCCAACAATCACCTGTCCTACGCGATCACCTGGTACAGTTTGGCGCTGGCGCTGATCGTGATTTTCGTGACTTGGGCCCGCAAGACGCTGCGGACATGAGAGCTGCCGCAGCCGCTGCAGGCTCAGCGCGGGGCGCCAGGGCCGTCCAGCCGGGGATCCAGCCGCCGGAACAGACAGTCCACCTCGACCACGCTGAACTTGTCTTGGGAATGGTAATTGACGGGATGGATCTGCGCCGGGACAAATCCAGCCTGCGCCATGAAGCCAAGCGCCTCCTGAATGCTCCAGTTTCCATGATAGAACTGCACGATGGGCAGCTCCATCAGTACGCCCCGCAGCGCGGGCAGCGTCGCGCGGGCGCCTTGCAGCACCTCCTGCTCAAAGCCCTGCGTGTCGATCTTCAGCAGGATGTTGCCTGACGGGTTTGGCAGCACGTCATCCAGCGTGCGGATTTCGATCTGCTCGATATGATCAACCGCTGCCGATTGCTCGTGCTTGGTCGCGGCCTCCGTCAGCGGGCGCAGCGAACTGAAGGTTGAATGCACCGATACATGGATGTCCGTGCGCTCCGCCTTCGCACCGAGGGCAACGTTGTAGATGTTCCATTTCGGGTCGTTCCGGGCTGAGATGGCGAGCTTCTCAAATACTGACGCAATCGGCTCAAATGACATGATACGGCCGGTGTAGTTGTGCTGCCGCAGCGAACTGGCGAACTGTCCTTCGTTCGCGCCAACGTCAAGCACGAGGTCGATCTTCCGGTCGAACAGGAAATCGATGACGCTCGGCCTGGATCCGATGCGGACAATGTCAAGGTCGAACGAGCGCAGGGCGCGCCGGATCAGAGTCTTCATGGCGAGACTTCCACTGCTGAAGGTGGGAACAGCCGTGTTCCCGTCGGGTTGTTTCCCGGCCCGCCACAGGGCGGAGGCGCAGGCCATTAGCGCGCTTTCAAGTTGACTGGAAACGGCGAAAGCGCGCTAATCCTTGATTAGTAGAGCAGATTCACGCGTCCGCACGTTCCGCTCTCCCGCGATCCGCTCTAGACCTCCTCGACCTGATCGACCCCCGGCAGCGACTTCAATGCCTGCGCCAGACGTGGTGTGACATTGTACCCGCCGGGCAGCAGGATCTCGACATCCTGCTCGGTACTCACCCGTGGCACCAGCGTCACGCGTCCTCGGCCGCCCGTCTCGCGGCCCAGCACGTCGCGGATGTGGGGCACCGCAGCAGTCTCGCGCAGCCAGATGCGGATCGAGGCACCCGCCTCGGCCGCCGCCTTATCCAGCGGCATCACGTCCATGGCGGTGATCCGCACGTTCTCGCCCTCGGTCTTCAGCTCCGCGGTGACCAGCACGTTGTTCCCGGCGGTCAGGGTGTCGCGGGCGCGCTTCAGCACCTCGCTGAAGAACGTGACCTCGGTCGAGCCCGCAGCGTCCGAGATGCGCACCCACGCCATCCGGCTGCCGGTGCGGGTGATACGCTCCTTGGCGCCCACCACCGTGCCGGCCAGCTTGATGCGCCCGACCCCGCTGGCTGCACGCTGCTCGATCTGCGAGGTCTGGGTCACGCCGAGCCGCCTCAGCGCCTGGGCGTAGGTGTCGAGCGGATGCGCGGTCAGGTGGAAGCCGATCGCCTCCGCCTCGAACGCCAGCCGCTCCAGCGGCGGCCAGTCCGGCAAGTCGGGCAGGCGGATCGGTTCGGGTTTCGTCGCGCTGCCGCCGAACAGCGCGATCTGGCCGCTCTCTTTCTGCTCCTGCTCCGCCTGGGCGCGCCGCAGGATCGTCTCGGCCGCGGCGAACAGATGTGCCCGGTTGGGATCGATGCTGTCGAAGGCGCCGGCGCGGATCAGGTTCTCCAGCTGCATGCGGTTAAGCTGCCGCGGATCGACCCGCGCGGCAAAGTCGGCGACGCCGGCGAACGGCTTTTCGCCACGGGCAGCGACGACGGATTCCATCGCGCTCATCCCGACCTTCTTGATTGCGGCCAACGCGTAGCGGATCGCCAGCTGCCCATCCTCCATCCGTTCGACGTTGAAATCGGCGGCTGAGGCGTTGAGGTCCGGCGGCAGGATCCTGATGCCGCCCCGCTCTGCCTCCTGCTTCAGCGAAGCCAGCCGGTCGGTGTTGTTGATCGCGAGGCTCATGCAGGCCGCGAGGAACACCTCCGGATGGTTCGCCTTCAGCCACGCCGTCTGGTACGCGACGAACGCATAGGCCGCGGCGTGCGACTTGTTGAACCCGTAGTCGGCGAACTTGGCCATGAGGTCGAACACCTCCTTGGCTTTGTCCGGGTCGATGCCGCGCTCGATGGCGCCCTTGGTGAAGATGTCGCGCTGCGCCTCCATCTCCGAGGCGATCTTCTTGCCCATGGCGCGCCGCAGCAGGTCGGCGCCGCCCAGCGAGTAGCCCGCCATCTTCTGCGCGATCTGCATGACCTGTTCCTGGTAGACCATGATGCCGTAGGTCTCGGCCAGGATGTCATGGATCTCGGGGTGCGGCGCCTCCCACTTCTCGCCGTGCTTGCGCCGGCAGTAGTCGGGGATGTTGGCCATCGGTCCAGGGCGATAGAGGGCGACGGCGGCGATCAGGTCCTCGAACCGGTCGGGGCGCATCTGGCGCAGGCAGTCGCGCATCCCCTGGCCTTCCAACTGGAACACGCCGCCGGCATCGCCGCGGGCCAGCATCTCGTAGGTCTTCTTGTCATCCAGCGGCAGCTTCCCGAGATCGACCGGGGTGCCGAGCTGGGCCAGGAAGATTTCGGCCCGCCGGAGGATCGTCAGCGTCGTCAGGCCGAGGAAGTCGAACTTCACCAGTCCCGCCTGCTCGACATGCTTCATCGAGTACTGCGTGACCAGAAAGTCGGATTTCGGGTCCTTGTAGAGCGGCACCAGCTCGATCAGCGGGCGGTCGCCGATCACCACGCCGGCGGCATGGGTCGAGGCGTGGCGGTACAGCCCCTCGACCCGCAGCGCGATCTCCATCAGGCGGGCAATGCCCTCATCGCTCTCCTTCAGGTCCTGCAGCCGCGGCTCACCGTCGATCGCCTGCTGCAGGGTGACGGGCTTGGCCGGGTTGTTGGGGATCAGTTCGGCCACCTTGTTGACCTGCCCGAACGGCAGGCCCAGCACGCGGCCTACATCGCGCACCGCGGCGCGGGCCTGTAGCTTGCCGAAGGTGATGATCTGCGCCACCCGGTCGCCGCCGTACTCGTTGCGGACGTAGTCAATCACCCGATCGCGGCCTTCCTGGCAGAAATCGATATCGAAGTCGGGCATCGACACACGTTCGGGGTTCAGGAACCGCTCGAACAGCAGGGCGAAGCGCATCGGGTCGAGATCGGTGATCGTCAGCGCCCAGGCGGCCAACGAGCCCGCGCCCGAACCACGGCCAGGGCCGACCGGGATGCCGTGCGCTTTGGACCATTGGATGAAGTCCGCAACGATCAGGAAGTAGCCCGAGAAGCCCATCTTGGCGATGACGCCAAGCTCGTACTCCAGCCGCTGGCGGTAGATTTCGCGGGTGGCGGCGTTGGCGTCCATGGCGTCCATGCGGGCTTCCAGCCCCTCCATGGCCATGGCGCGCACAGTTTCTTCCTCGGTGCTGCCGGGGCGCACCTTGGGACAGACGGGCAGCAATGGCTTGCGGGTCTCCGCCATCACCGCGCAGCGGCGGGCGATGGCGAGCGTGTTGTCGCAGGCCTCCGGCACGTCGGCGAACAGGGTCCGCATGTCCTCTGCCGGCTTGAACCAGTGCTCGGGCGTGGCGCGGCGGCGGTCGGGTTCAGCGAGCGTCCGACCCTCGGCAATGCACAGCAGCGCGTCATGTGCCTCATACATGTCGGGGGTGGCGAAGTAGCAGTCGTTGGTGGCAACCAGAGGGATGCCGCGTGCATCAGCCAGGCTGATCAGTCCGGGCTCGATCGCCGCATCGACCGGCAGGCCATGGCGGTGCAGTTCCTGGACGGTCTGGCCGGGAAAGATCTCATGCAGCGCGTGAAGCAGCCGTTCCGCCTCGGCCTTCTGCCCCTCGGCCAGCAGGCGGCCGATCGGCCCTGTTGTGCCGCCGGTCAGCAGCAGCAGGCCCTGGGCATGTTCGGCGATGGTCGTGAGGCCGAGCTGCGGCCTCAGCGATGGATCGGTCTGCAGGAACCCCTTGGAGGAGAGCTTCTGCAGGTTGGCGAGGCCCATGGCATCCTGCGCCAGCAGCACAAACGGGTCCGGCGGCAGACGTGGGTTGTCGGCCCGCGTCAGCGCAAGCTGGCAGCCGATGATCGGCTGGATGCCCTTGCTGGACGCGTATTGGGAGAATTCGAGCGCGCCAAACAGGTTGCCGGTATCGGTGATGGCCGCCGCCGGCATGTTGTTCGCCTTCGCCAATGCCGCGATCTTGTCCGGCCGGATCGCCCCCTCGCTCAATGAGTAGGCGGAATGAGTGCGGAGGTGGACGAAGTCGGCGTGCGGCATGCAACGACGATAGCACAGACGGGAACGAGTCGGCGCAAGAGCGGCACACCTGCCGCGGCGCCCGATCGCTGCAATCTTTCTTGCCTCGGCGGCCCTGCTTCCCCCATCGTGCTGCACGGATGGCCCGGGTGTCGCAATCACGGGCGGGCCAACCGCCCGGCAGCACGATGCGCTGGACAAGATGCATCCCTGGCCACCCATCACAGGGAGGCTCAACTGATGTCAACTGCAGTATCCAGCCTCAGCGGCCTGTCGGCTGCTGAGCATGATCGGCATCTTCGGCGGGCGCTGATCGCCAGCACCGTCGGGACGACGATCGAATGGTATGATTTTCTTCTTTACGGCACGGTCACGGGCTTGGTCTTCGGCAAGCTGTTCTTCCCGGAATCAACGCCGCTGCTGGGCGTGCTGCAGGCGTTCGGCGTGTTCTTCATCGGCTTCATCGGCCGGCCGATCGGCGCCGCCATCTTCGGCCATTACGGTGACCGGATCGGCCGGAAGGCGACGCTCATCACGACGCTGCTGATCACCGGCCTGGCGACGACGGCGGTCGGACTGGTGCCGACCTATGCGAGCATCGGCGTCTGGGGGGCGGTGCTGCTCACCCTGATCCGGCTGATCCAGGGCATTGGTGTCGGCGGGGAGTGGGGCGGCTCGGTGCTGCTGGCTATGGAGTGGAGCCGGGAGAATAACAATCGTGGATTCATCGCATCCTGGCCGCAGTTCGGTGCTCCGATGGGACTGTTCCTGGCCAACGGTGCCGTGCTGCTGTTCAGTTGGCTGTCGGGCGACCAGTTCCTGGTCTGGGGCTGGCGCATTCCGTTCCTGATCAGCATCGTCATGGTCGGAGTCGGTCTATGGATCCGCCTCGGCATCCTGGAAACTCCTGTGTTCCAGAAGATCATCGACGAGCAGCGCGTCGAGCGCGTGCCGGTGCTGGAGGTGTTGAAGCGCCAGCCCAAGCAGGTGCTGCTGACCGCGCTGCTGCGGCTGCCGGAGCAGGCGCCCGGCTACATCGTCGGCACCTTCATCTTCAGCTATGGCACGACCGTGCTGGGGATGACCCGCGACTTCCTGCTTTCGGCCGTGCTGGTGCAGACCGTACTGGGGTTCTGCTGGGTGACGATTGCCGGTCGATTGTCCGATACCGTTGGACGCAGGCGGATGTACATGACCGGCTGCGTCATCATGGGCATCTTCGGGTTCATCTACTTTGCGCTGCTGGACACGATGAGCCCGGTGGTGATCTTCCTGACGGTCGCGATCTCGTTCCTGCCGGTGATGAACCTGTACGGTCCCGAGGCAGCGCTGATCGCCGAGGCCTTCTCACCCCGGCTGCGCTACAGCGGGTCATCGCTCGGCTACCAGCTCGCCTCGATCATCGCCGGCGGTCCGGCGCCGATCATTGCGACCTGGCTGTTCGCGAAATACCACTCCAGCCTGCCGATAGCGATCTACATGGCGATCGTTTCGGTTATCGGGCTGGTCGCGACGGCGCTGCTGCAGGACCACACGAACCGGGACATCTCGGCGGAGTACGAGAACGTCTGAGGCTGCAGCCGGGCGCACGATTTACGCTTTTCGACGTGTTCGCCTCAAGTGATCGCGCGCTCGGCCCAGCTTCGGAGGGCCAGCTTCGGAGGAACCGCAAAAAGGCCGTCGTCATTCGACGAGGTTGCCGCTATATAAGCCGCCGCAAGTCCGGGTACCGAGGCCGGCGCTTCTGCAACCGGCCGCACAGGACGCCCGGCGGCAAGACTGGGAGGGGCAGAATGGACAGCATTGATCGCGAAAAGGATCAAGAACGCTTCGATCGTATCCCTGCCGAGAGCAAAGAGCAGGCCGATCTGAAGCGTGCGATACATAAGATCGCGTGGTCACGCATGCTTGGCAAAAACGATGACTTGAACCCGTTCGCCGAGGCCGGGTACCCGCCACAGATGGGGCAACGCGAGCAATAGGCTCTGTCAGGGTTATACAGCCTGTCGTCGTCCGGGCCGGGTTGCCGGCCCTGGATGATCGATCCTGTCGTGATCCATTTCGGGTTTACGCGGACGCGCGTTCCGCTTTTGCTCGTGCGCTCCGCGGTGTCTTGACCGGCGCCGACTTCTTCTGCGGCATCAGGCTCGGCAGGCGTGAGCGCCCGGCCATGTAGGCCTCTTCCATGCTGCTGAACCGGTCGGATGAGACCTGCAACGGCACAACCGTATCCCCCCGGTACACTTCCCAGCCGAACGGGGTATTGCCCGTGGAGACGCGGCGCACGACGATCTTGAACATGAAGTCAATGTGGGGGATATGCATGGACGACCACCTTGGTTCGCAAGAATAACAACGGACCGATGGGAGAAGCCGGTTCAGTGTCGGAAGCCGTGACGCAGGCAGTGAATGGCGCGCATCTGACCTCGTTTCGCTGCAATCCTTCCTGCCTGAGCGAAAAAGTGCCGCGGGAGGAGCCTTGCCCTCCCGCGGCTAGGTTCAGGGAGGAAACACGGTCTTGTTACTCGCAAATTCGTGAGGTCGCAACAGGTGATTCACAAAATGGTGATCACATTTTAGGGCCGGTTCCGTAACGTACCGGCGGCCGTCAGATCACCCCTTCGGCACGCAACCCGGCAATTGCTGCCTCGTCGTAGCCCAACGCCTGCAGAATTGCGTCGGTGTCGGCCCCGACCTCGGGCGCCAGCCGGTCCAGGCGGCCGCTGCCGTGCGCCATCTGGAAGCCTGACCCCATCAGCCGCAGCCTGCCGTAGGGGCTGTCCACGGTCTGCAGCACGCTGCGGGCCGTGATCTGCGGATGATCGATGATCTCCTCGATCTTCCAGACGCTGGCGCAGGGGGCGCCCGCGTCGTTCAGACGGCGTTCCCATGTCTTCGAATCGGCGGCGGCGAGCGCGTCCTCGATGATCCCCCGCAGCGCGGCCTCATGTTCCTTGCGGGTGAACCAGTCGGCAAAGCGTGGATCCTCCAGCGTGTCGGCGCGGCCGATCGCTGTCATTAGTGCGCGATATTGCTTGTCGTCGTTCACTGCCAGCAGCAGATAGCTGTCCTTGGCGCGGAACAGGTTGGCGGTGACCTTGCGGCTGATCGCCTGGTTGCCGGCCTGCTCCTGGCGGTGCCCCGCCACCGTGAAGTCGGCCACCTGCGTCGTCAGGAATGCGAGGCTCGCTTCCAGCATCGAAACGTCGATGAACTGTCCCTTGCCGGTATTCGTGCGCTGGAACAGCGCCGAGGAAACCGCGAAGGCGGCGGTCGCCCCAGACAGCACGTCGCAGACCGCGAAGCCGGCGCGGGTCGGCCCCATCTCGGGGTGGCCGGTGATCGCCATGATGCCCGACATCGCCTGGATCTTGCCGTCGTAGCCGGCCTCGTTGCTGTAGGGGCCGGTCTGCCCGAAGCCGGAAACGGCGCAGTAGATCAGCTTCGGGTTCACCGCCGACAGAACTTCGTAGCCCAGACCAAGCCGGTCCATCACGCCGGCGCGGAAATTCTCCATCACCACGTCCGCCTGCGCTGCAAGCTTCAGCACGATCTCCCGCGCTGCCGGCTTCTGCAGATCGAGCGTCAGGCTCTTCTTGTTGCCGTTCACCGCGACGAAGGCGGACGCCATGTTGCGCGCCGCCCACTCGCGGGAAAGCGGTGTCCGGCGCATGTCCTCGCCGCCTCGACGTTCGACCTTCGTGACATCCGCGCCCAGCAGGGCGAGCTGATAGGACGCGTACGGCCCGGCGAGCACCTGCGTGAAGTCGAGGACGCGCACGCCCTCAAACGGGCGGGGGGCAAGCGGGCGGGCCTCGGTCATGCCGCCGTCTCGACCCGGTTCGGGCGGGCGAGCTCCTTCTGCCGGTCGAACTCCGCGCGCCGCCGGGCGAGTTCCTCTGGGCTCAGCCGCTCGAGGTTCAGGTAATCCAGCTTCCACGCCGGATCGGCCGACCAGCGCTGCGGGTTCTGCATCGTGGTCTGCGGGCCGGCGGCCGTTTCCAGCAGCCGCAGCGCAAGCGCTAGCGTCTGGTCCTGCGATGCCGTGTCATGCGGCTTGCCGCCGCTGTTGCCCAGCGGGAAATCGCTGAACAGGAAGCGGGCAACGGCGGCGTGTTCGACGATGTCCTTGGCGCAGCCCATGACCACTGTGGGGATGCCGTTCGCCTCCAGATGCCGCGCGACCAGGCTGCAGGTCTGGTGGCAAACCGGGCAGTTGGGCACCAGGATGGCGGCATCTGCCTGATCCTCCTGCACGCGGCGGAGGATCTCCGGCGCGTCGGTCTGCACGGTGACGCGGTGGCTGCGGTTGGTGGGGGCGCCGTGGAAGCGCGCGGCGAGCCCGCCGATCACACCAGCCGCGGCGGCTCGGCGCAGCGCGGGCAGGGGAAACCATGTGTTGCTGTCGGTGGCGGTGGTGTGCACGCGGTCATAGCCGATATGGGAGATGCGGGTATCGTGATCCCGCGACGTGTCGCCGGAATACACAGCGTAGAACTTGGCGCTGCCGTTGTAGGGCGCACCCGGGCCCTGGTCGCCCTTGCCGGGCTGGTAGGGCGCAGCCGTGGTGATCAAGGCTATCTTGCACTGGGACGGCGGCTTGCGCAGAGGCGTGAACGGTGCCGCGATGTAATGCGCCCAGCGATACGGCGTGGTGTAGCCGATGGCAGCGTAATATTCGCGCGTACGGCGCATGTAGGGAATGGGCGAGTCGAAATCCGGCGCAAAGCCGAGTTGGCCGTCCAAGTCGGCGTCCATGTGTTCCTCTGTCCACCTGTGCATGCGGGTCTGTGACAGGAACCGTTGCACGATGGGCCAGGGCCGGCAAGGGATCGGGCCGGCAAGGGACCGGGCCGGCGGTTGGGTTTGAGCCTGGGAACTTGGCTAACCTGCGGCTGTGTCTGGGCTCGGTGCATCGGCGCGCGACACCGGTCGGCCAGTCGGGATGCCATGCCGAAACAGGCGTCCAAGTAGCGGAGGGCAAGTATCGGAGGATTCAATCCTTGAGTATCGGAGGATTCAATCCTTGGCGG
>DASQVN010000383.1:0-3699 GCA_035640755.1 Rhodopila sp. | reverse complement strand
GATGCGCGAAACGGCCGGCGCCCGGCAAATCCGGGTACGGGTGGACGGATCGGCGCCGGAGGTTCTTGCTGTCCTGCAATCCATCCCGGATGTCGCGTCGGTTTCGATGCCGGAAACCGGGACGTATCTGGTTGACGCCGAGCGGGATAGGCCGGCTGTGCGCGAGGTCGCGGGCGCGATTGTCGGCCACGGTTTCGGGTTGACGGAGATCGGCGAGGTGAAGCCCGACCTCGAGCGCATCTTCATCGAGCTGACACGGCGTGCCGCTCCTCCGGCATACGAGGCTGCATGAGGACCTTCATTGCGCTTCTGCTGAAGGAGGAGCAGGCGATCTTTACTTCGCCGATCGCCTACGTCGTGCTCTCGGTGTTTCTGATCATCATGGGCTATACCTTCACGCTGACGCTGTTCGTCAGCCATGTTCCCACGCTGGTGCATCTGTTTTTCCAGATCTACGTGCTGTTCCTGCTGACGGTGCCGATCATCACGATGCGCCTGGTCGCGGAGGAGCGGCGGCTCCGTACCATCGAAATCCTGCTGTCCGCGCCGGTGTCCGAGGCACGCGTGGTGTTCGCGAAGTATCTGGCCAGCATGAGCCTGGTCCTGCTGATGCTGGTCCTTTCCGGCGCCTATGCGATCGCCCTCGGCGTTCTCGGGCAGCCGGACTGGGGGCCGATCTACAGCGGCTATCTTGGTCTGGCCCTGCTCGGCGCCGCGCTGGTTGCGGTGGGACTGCTGACGTCGAGCATGGTCAGCAACCAGGTCATCGCTGCGCTTCTGTCGCTCAGCCTGTTTCTGCTGCTGTGGATCATCGATAACTTTGGCTGGATGCTGCCCGATCCGTTCAATGCGCTGGTCGTGAACCTGTCGCTCCTGGTGCATTTCACGCCGTTCGCGACGGGCTCGATCTTCCTGTCGGACGCCGGATTTTTCGTGAGTGTGGCGTTGCTGGGCTTGTTCTTCAGCGTCCGCGCGATGGCGCGAAGATGAGGGGAAGGCCGATGTTCTCCCAGCTTGCGCGCCTGGGTTTCGAAGCGGTCCTGTTCCTTTTGGCGCTTGGGGTCGGCGGCGCCGCGCTGCGTGTGAGCGGCAGTGATGATCTTGCCGACGTACTGTATTTTACTGCCTGGTGTGCGGCGATCGTACTGTTGTTTTCACTCGGGCTGCGCCTGCCGCTTCATTTCCGCAGCCGGTTCTCATACGTGATGAACGCGGGCATCATCCTCGCCGCGCTTGGCGTGGCCTTGCTCGGCAATATTGCGCTGTATCGCCATGACGCGCACTTCGATGCCACGGTGACCGGGCGATTCACGCCACCGCCCGAGCTGCAGAAGGTGGCGCACAGCCTGCAACGCGATGTGGCGCTGACCTATTTCTACAACAACAAGGACGAATATGCCTACGCGGCCAAGGAGGTGCTTGCCGTCGCGGCACGGCAGTATCCGCACCTCAAGGTGCGTGCGCTTGACCTCGACACCGAGCCTGTCGTGGCGCGCGAGTACGGCGTCAGGCTCTACAACACGCTGGTTGCCGAGGCCGACGGGCGGCGTACCGAGGTCGATAACACTGTCGATCTGCGCCAGGTCGCCTACGCCATCGAGCGCGTCCTCCAACAGCGCAGCCAGATCGTCTGCTTCATCACGGGACATGGCGAGCAATACGTGCCGGGGCACGTTCATTACAGCCACGCCGAGACACTCGGCGGCGATGAGCCCGGCGGCTCCGACACGTTGGAGGCCCCACCTGACGGGCTTGACCGGTTCAAGCTGGCGATCGAGACGATTGGCTATGGCGACCGGCCGATCGAGCCGGCGACGCTTCCGGCGATTCCCGGTGACTGTGCCGTGGTCGCCGACCTCGGCCCGATGACGGGCTATACGCCGGCCGAGGTGGATGCGCTGGGCCGCTATCTCCAGGGCGGCGGGAAGCTGTTCCTGGCCTATGGCCCGCGATTTCCCGTCACGCCGGAACTCGCCTCGCTGCTGGATGGGATCGGCCTTGCGGTGGGGGATGGCGTCGTGGTCGATCCGACCAACCACTACGGCACGGACCAGGAGCAGCCGGCCGTGCCATACTACCCGCCGCACCCGATCACCGAGCCGCTCGCGCTCACGGTATTTCCGGACGCGCGGCCGGTTCGCGTGCATGGTTCCCAACCGGGCCTACAGATCGCGGAGTTGATCGCCACCAGCCGGGACGCCTATGTGCGGCCACGCGGTCCCGGCGCCGCTGGCGGTGGGGTGGCAAGCGTGACTCACGGCGCCGGTCCGCAAGTCCTCGCGGCCGCGGTACAGGGCACCCGGCCGAGCGCGGGGGATCACCCGTTCCGGGTCGTCCTGATCGGGGATGCGAACTTCGCGACGAATGCGTTCTTCCCCTATGCCTCGAACGGCGACCTGGCGGTTTCCATCGTTCGCTGGCTGGCGGATGACACGGCCACGCCCGTGTTGAAGCCGGAGGCCTACAGCCTTCCGGAAATGCGGCTGACGCACCGGCAGATGCAGGTCACGTTCCTGTTGGTCGAAGTGCTGCTGCCGCTCAGCGTGGTGGTATTCGGGACCGTGGTCTGGTGGCGCAGACGATGATGGGCCGGTTTGGCAACATAGCGGGAATGGTCATGGCGGCGCTGATGCTGAGTGTGCTTGGCGTCATCGTCGTCACCGGCCGATGGCCCATCGATGCGCCGCGCACGCATGTCGAGGCGGGCGGCATCCTGCCAGTCCCGCCGGAACGGGTTTCGCGCGTCACTGTCGTGGCGGGTGCGCAGCGCTCGGTTTTCGGTCGCGGCGGTCCTGGGGGATGGCTGGTTGAGCAGGCGGAGACCACCCCCGTGGTGGCCAGCCACATCGAGACCGGGGTGCGGTTGCTCACGATCACGGCGCCACGGCGCACCCTGTCCGCCGACGAATACAGCCGGGACCAGCTTGGCGTGTATGGGCTTGATCCGCCGCATCTGGTTCTGGAGATCAGCGAGAGCGGCGGCGAGACTCTGCGCGTGGCGTTCGGCGAGGCGACACCGGCGGGCAACGCCCAGTATGTCAGCATTGCCGGCCGGCCGGAGCTGTACCTGGTGCCGCGCGATGTGGGGGAGGAATGGCAGCTTGCGCGGGACATGGCCGGACATGGTGCCGACCAGGTCCTGCCGGTCTCGATCAGCCGGGTGTGGGCGGTCGAGATTGTCAGCGGCGGCGTGCTCTACCGGTTTGAGCGTGATCCGGCCGGTCTCTGGTTTCATCACGTGGGCCAGCATGTCCATGCGCCGGGCGGGTTCGTGCATCAGGCCGACCCCAAGCTGGCGCCGCTGATCGAGGCCGAGCTGTCGGCTCTCGATGGAATGCGGTTCACGCGCGTGGTGTCCCGGCATCCGGATGCGGCGATGCTCGATGAGCGCGGCGTGGAACATGCGGCGACCATCCTGCTGCTGTACAGCCGCGACACGGCCGGGCCGGTTGCGCGCGTGGCGTTGGGGAACGCCGTCGGTGATGGCTCCGGCCGCTACGCACGCGTCACACAGAACGACGCATTGGTCGTCGTGCCGCCGGAGGCCGAGCAACATCTTGCCGCCCTGGTGCGGCTTGGGGGTTCGGGGCCGTGATGGCACCCGTGTGGGCCATACTGATCTGGCTGCTGGCCGGCGCGACCGCCGCACAGGCGCACCAGATCAATCTCACCAATGCGCGGATCGTTGTTTCACCGGAT
>DASQVN010000382.1:0-5706 GCA_035640755.1 Rhodopila sp. | reverse complement strand
TGGCGCTTCCTCATCAACGACCCGGATCGTATCAGATCGATCGCCCATCGAGACTGGGCGTGTGTCAATGTTTAGGCGGACTGGTATAAGAGCCGATCCCAGGAGGCCCTGGGTCGGTCTGGCAGGTCTTTTCCGCGCTGGGTTCGTCAGCCCCTTGCCCCGATGTGACGACATCGAGGCTGCGGGCCTTCCTGCCCAGCACGAAAAATCCCTCGCCAGCCCTCCGCCACGGCCTCCTGGGATCGGCGCTAAGCCCCCGCCGTCACGGCTTCAGTTCGCTCACCAGCGTCGGCAGCAGTTCCGAGACCGTCGGGTGGATCGGCACCGCACGCTGCAGCGTGGTCGCCGGGGCGCGGGCGGTCATCAGGTCGAGGATGCCGTGGATCGCCTCATCACCGCCGGGGCCGAGGACGGCGGCGCCGAGGATCGCACCGGTGGCCGCATCGACCACAAGCTTCATCAGGCCCTGTGTTTCGCCCTTCTCGACCGCCCGCGGCACCCGGGTCATTGGCCGCGAGCCGATCCGCACCTGGTGCCCTTTCGCCCGCGCCTCCGCTTCCGACATCCCCGCTCGGCCCAGTGGCGGGTCGATATAGAGGGCGTAGCCGGGAACCCGGTCGCTGACCTTGCGTGACTGGCCGTCCAGCAGGTTGGCTGCGACGATTTCGTAGTCGTTATAGGAGGTGTGGGTGAAGGCGCCCCGCCCGTTGCAGTCGCCCATCGCCCAGATGTGGGGAACGCTGGTGCGGAGTTCGTCATCCACCCTGATGAAGCCGCGGTCGTCGGTCGCCACGCCGGCTCGCTCCAACCCGAGATCGTCGGTATTGGGGCGACGCCCGACAGCGATCAGCACGTGGGAGCCGACGACCTCCGGCGGGCCGGACGTGCAGCCGACGGTAACGGCGATGTCGGCCCCGCGCGGCTCGAAGCTGATGCATTCAGCGTCGCATCGCACGTCAATGTCCTCATTTTGAAGTACTTTTGTGACGGAATCCGAGATCTCAGCGTCCTCCCGCCCGATCAGGCGCGGAGCTTTCTCGACCACGGTCACCTCGGCGCCGAAGCGGCGGAATGCCTGGGCGAACTCCAGCCCGACATAGCTGCCGCCGATGACCACCAGGTGCCGCGGCACCTCCTCGAGCTCCAGGATCGTCGTGTTGGTCAGCGTGCGGACCTGGTCGAGCCCCGGGAATGGCGGCACCGTCGCCCGTGCGCCGACATTGATGAAGATGCGGTCGGCCTGCAGTTCCTCCTGCCCGACCCGAACCGTGTGCGCGGCGGCGAACTGCGCGGTGCCCTGGAAGACGGTGCAGTTCGCCATGCCGCGCAGCCAGCTCTCCACGTTGTCACGGGACTTGTGGGAGATCGCATCGACGCGCGCCTTGACGCGGCGCATGTCGGTTGAGACGCCGCCTTCGACGCGGATCCCGTAGTCGGCGGCGCGGCGGGCCGTGTGTGCGGCGGCGGCGCTGGCAATCAGTGTCTTCGTCGGTGTACATCCCGTGTTGACGCAGGTTCCGCCGAAGAATTTCCGCTCGATGACGGCCACCTTCTGGCCGGCTGCGGCGAGCCGGCCGGCGAGCGACGGTCCGGCCTGGCCGGTTCCGATGACGATGGCATCGAATGTCGTGGGCATGGCAATGTCTCCCGCATCGTGGGGTCGGGCGGTCATTCCGCACCAATCGAGTCAACGCAGAACACCGCGGGCGGAACCACGCGGGCGGAACAGGGCGGCGCGCTGTCACGATAGTCGGTGCCTTTCGACGCGGCCGGCGCTGCCGCTGTTGTGCGGCGCGTCACGTCCAGCACACCCATGTGATCTCTTCCTGGCCCGGCGCCCTCGCGCTCGGCCGGGTTGTCGCTTGAAGAATGAAATTCTGACGCATAGATGCGTACGCGGGCCGATTCGGGAGAGCGACCCTCACCCGTAACGACACCGAGAGGGAAACGTCGCGCTGGTCCGCCCCCGGGGCGGTCGTCGCCCGGTGCCGCGTACGATTGAGGCCGGGAGGACTCCGCCGGGCATACATGGTGTTCCATCGCGGCGCCGTCCAACACAAAGCAAAAGCAAACAGGGTGGCGTCCATGTCTGAAATCGCTCCATCGGCCTCGGCCGCGCTATCGGCGCTTACGCCAGAGGAACACCGCAGGCAGCTCCTGCGCGCCGTGATTGCCAGCACTGTCGGCACTACCATCGAGTGGTACGACTTCCTGCTGTACAGCGTCGTGACCGGCCTTGTTTTCGCCAAGCTCTTCTTTCCCCACTCCGATCCGCTGGTCGGCGTGTTGGAGGCGTTCGCCGTCTATACGGTGGGCTTCATTGCCCGCCCGATCGGTGCGGCGATCTTCGGCCATTACGGCGACCGGCTGGGGCGCAAGGCGGCGCTGATTGCCACGCTGCTGATCACCGGCATCGCCACGGCCGCGGTCGGGCTCGTGCCGACCTATGAGTCGATCGGCATCTGGGGCGCGGTGATCCTGACCATCATCCGCTTCATCCAGGGCATCGGCGTGGGCGGCGAGTGGGGCGGTTCGGTACTGCTGTCGATGGAATGGGCGCGCACCGCCAAGCACCGCGGCTTCATCACCTCCTGGCCGCAGCTTGGCGGCCCGGCCGGCCTGTTGCTCGCCAACGTCGCCGTCTTCGTGTTCAGCTGGCTCTCGGGCGATCAGTTCCTGGTGTGGGGTTGGCGCATCCCGTTCCTGCTCAGCCTGATCATGGTGGCGATCGGGCTCTATATCCGCCTGGGCATCCTGGAAACGCCGGCGTTCCAGCGCATCCTGAGCGAAAACCGCGTGGAGCGCGCCCCGGTCTGGGAGGTGATGAAGCGGCAATGGCGGGAGGTGGTGCTGTCCGCGTTCCTGCGCATGGCCGAGCAGGCGCCGGCGTATATCTATCTTGCGTTCGTTTATGCGTACGGAACGCAGGTGCTGCACCTGCCGCGCGACTTCCTGCTTTCCTCGCTGATCATCGCCGGGCTGATCTCCCTGGTGACCATCCCGCTCGCCGGGCATCTGGCCGACCGGTTCGGGCGGAAACGGATCTACATCATCGGGTCGGTTCTCACGGGCATCTATGGTTTCATCTACTTCGCGCTGCTGAATACCGTGATCCCGTTCTGGGTCACGGTCGGCATCGTGCTCTCGTTCGTGCCGCACGACCTGATCTACGGCCCGCAGGCGGCGTTGATCGCGGAATCCTTCACGCCGCGGCTGCGATACAGCGGCTGCTCGATCGGATATCAGCTCTCCTCGGTGATCTCGGGCGGGCCGGCGCCGCTGATCGCGACCGCGCTGCTGGCATGGACGGGATCGGGCTATGCCATTGCGGTGTATATCGCGCTCTGCGCCGCGGTCAGCATCGTCGCCACGGCGATGATGCCGGACTACACCAACCGGGACATCTCCCAGGAGCACGACGCACCGGCCCCGGTCTTGTCCATCGGCGCGGGCGTCGCACCGGAAGGCTGAACCGCAGCTTATGCGACGGAGCAGATCGCGGGAGCTCGGCACTGCGGGAGCGTGAATCTGCTCTATAGGGCGACGCGGTGATATTGCTGCTGCCGATGTTGCGTACCCGTCATGGACGGGCTCTTGTCCCCGGGCTTGACCCGGGGATCGCCGGCCATCCACGCACCACCGTTGCAGCGCAGATGGTCAGCGCGGCAGCAGCGCCCGCAGCTCTTCCAGCTCCTGCAGGATATCCACGAGCAGGGCCCGCAGCCGCGCCGCTTCGTTGTCATTTGACGCCTGTGCCCGCCGCGCGCTGCGGCTTGGCTGTGCCGCGGCATTGCCCGCGCCCCGCGCGCCCAGGTCCGGGATCAGCAGCGGCTGGTCCTCGGCCGCTTCGGACTCGCCGCCCGCCGGCGCGCGTTCATCCTCGTTCGGCGGCGGAATATCGTCGGAGAGCTGCCCGCCGCCTTCGCGAAGAAGACGCTGCACGCCCTTGATCGTATAGCCCTGCGTGTACAGCAGGTCGGCGATCCGCCGCAGCAGGACGATGTCGTCAGGGCGGTAATAGCGCCGCCCGCCGCCACGCTTCAGTGGCTTGACCTGGACGAACTTCGTCTCCCAGAAACGCAGAACATGCTGTGGGATGTGAAGATCGTCCGCTACTTCACTGATTGTACGGAAAGCATTCGGCGCCTTCTTGAGCCGGGGACGGAGCGCCGGATCGGCCGGACCATGTTCCGGGCCACCGCTCATGTGTGTATCCATGTGAAACGCCCCCGTTCAACCGTCAGGTAGTCCGCCGTCAGGTTTTCAACCGTCAGGACCGGCGTTTCATTCATCGTCATCCGCACTGCTTGGCGCTTTGCCATTGACATGCGCCTTCAAAACATGACTCGGCCGGAAGACCAGGACGCGCCGAGGCAGAATCGGAACTTCCTCACCGGTCTTCGGGTTGCGTCCGACCCGTCGTCCCTTTTGGCGGACCGAGAAGGTGCCGAAGCCGCTGATCTTCACCGCTTCCCCGCTTTCCAGGTGCGCGGCGATGCGGTTCAGCACGTCTTCCAGCAGGTCGGCCGATTCGTTTCGCGACAGACCAACCTGCGTGTAGATCATTTCGGCAATATGCGCACGGGTGATCGTCAACATATCTTGACGCTAGGCAAACCGTGCCGACTCGTCAAGATTGATGCCGAAATATAACTCAGGATCAGGCGTTTGCGGGAAGTCGTGACCTTTTGGTTACAGCCTGACGAGGGCCGATCCCCAGGTCAGGCCGCCGCCCAGCGCCTCCAGCAGCACAAGGTCGCCGGCGCGAATCCGGCCATCGCGGCGCGCCTCGGCCAGCGCCAGCGGAACCGAGGCGGCGGAGGTGTTGGCGTGCCGGTCCACCGTGACCACGACCCGCTCCGACGGCAGGCCAAGCCGGCGGCCCATGGCATCGATGATGCGGGAATTTGCCTGGTGCGGCACCAGCCAGTCGATGTCGGCATGACCGAGGCCATTCGCCGCCAGCGCTTCATCCACCGCCTCGGCCAGACGGGTCACCGCATGGCGGAACACCTCCCGCCCGTTCATCACCAGATGCCCCGGCTTGTCGGGCTGCCCGACAGCGCCATCGACATACAGGATGTCGCCCAGCGTGCCCTGCGCATGAACATGGGTGGAGAGGATGCCGCGCCACCCGGTCTCCTGCCGGTCGGAGGCGCGCAGGAACACCGCGCCGGCGCCGTCGCCGAACAGCACGCAGGTACCGCGGTCCTGCCAGTTCAGGATGCGTGAATAGACCTCGCTGCCGATCACCAGCACGCCGCGGGTGCGGCCAGCCTTGATCATGTCGTCGGCGATCGCCAGCCCATAGATGAACCCGGCACACGCGGCTGATATATCGAAGCCGAACCCCTGCCTGACCCCAAGTTCGGCCTGGATGCGCAGGGCCGTGGCGGGAAACGCCTGGTCTGGCGTGCTGGTGGCCAGGATGACCGCGTCGACCTCGGCCGCCGTCGCCGCCGCATCTTCCAGCGCCGCCCGTGCCGCAGCGGCGCCCATGAAGGCCGCGGTCTCATGCCGCGCGGCGAAATGCCGCTGGCGGATGCCAGTGCGTTCGCGGATCCACTGGTCCGAGGTGTCGACGGTCCGCGACAGCTCGTCATTGGTGACAATGCGCTCGGGAAGATATCCCCCGCAGCCGGCGAGGATGGAACAAAACGGCATGATGAAACCTGCTCAGGCGGTCGCGAGGTGCGTGTTGTCGTC
>DASQVN010000381.1:0-5391 GCA_035640755.1 Rhodopila sp. | reverse complement strand
TGCGCGTCTTTACCGTTGAGCGTACGGTTGCCGGGGAGCGCATCGCCGCTGTGCTGGATCGGCTCGCGCGCCGCGAGATGGGCAGCCCGGAGTTCGCTGCAGCCCTGGCGGTAACCCTAGACGGCGCCAGTGCCGTCCTGGCTGCTGCCGCCAGGGACGCCGCTCAGGTCGAGCGGGTGCGATCCGCACTCGGCGGCGCAACCCGCTGACCCACCCTGTAGTACTGCATCCCGTTCCGATAACCGCCCGGCCAGACCTTGTACTCTCCAAAACGGTAGCGCCGGGTTCGCCGCAGCCACCCTAGGCTGACCTCCCGTGCAGGCGCGCAGGCCAACACATATACACGCGCGGCCTTATGATGGGCCGGGCTGCCATAATCAGAACAAGATGCATGCGTCGAGGCCCGTGCGTTCCTGTGGCCCGTCGTGACTGAGTATTTCGCGGCATCACGCCTACAGCGCACAGGGGTATCAATCACATCGTGCGGTCATGCCGCCGTCGACGATAATCTCGGTACCCGTGATGAACCGGGCCTCGTCGGAGGCCAAGAACAGCGCCGCGTGCGCCGTGTCGCGTCCGTCTCCCATGAACCCTAAGGGAATGCGGGCCACACGTGACTTCAGCAGCGCGTCGACGTCGCCGCCAGCCCGCTGACCGGCCAGGCGTGCCTCGACGATAGGGGTGTGCATCTGCCCGGGCACGACGGTGTTTACGCGAATGTTCTTCTTGGCGTACTCGACGGCCGTGACGCGTGAAAACTGAATGATCGCGGCCTTCGAGGACGCGTACGCCACCTGGGCCGATCCTGTCCACCGGATGCCGGATGTCGACGCGGTATTGACGATGGCTCCGCCGCCGACCTTCTCCATTTCCGGAATGACGTGCTTGCAGGTCAGGAATACGCTTTTCAGGTTGAGCTGCATCTGCGCGTCCCATGCCTCCTCGGACAGGACGACCGCGCCGCCGGGAGCGGACCCGCCAACATTGTTCACTAGTATGTCGACCCGGCCATATGTGTCGATACAGGCACGCACCATCGCGGCGACCTGATCGGCGTTGGTGACATCGCCGGTGTGGCTCGTGATCTCGCCACCCCATTCCCGTGTCCTGGCCACGGTCTCTTCCATGGTCTCGGGGCGCAGATCGACCGCGAAGACCTTCGCGCCCTCACGCCCGAAAATCGCGGCCGCTGCTCGGCCATTGCCCCAGCCCGGTCCCACGCAGCCTGCGCCGGTGATGATCGCCACCTTGTCGTGAAGACGTCCCGCCATTTGCATCTCCATCTACGACTGCTGTTGTTTGCCGGGGGAGCAATTCGGGATCGTGTTCGGCCGCGACCTCCTGCGCCAGCCCGCCCCAGTTGGTGAAAGCGCTCACCTCTGGCCCACCACACCCGCGGTGAGCCCGCGCCGGAATACTTGCATCGCGTCGTCTCCCTGGCCACGGGTAACCTACGCGGCCGCCACAGAGGGTGATCTTCGGCAAGCCGCTATGGTGGTGCAAGCCGAGGTCACGGCGCGCATCCACTTGTGGCGTGTAGATCGGCACCACAGCGGTGGCGGGGCAATCTCGGGCACGAACGTAGAGAGCCGTCAGATGCCGTCGGCGATCTCGGTGGTCCTGGTCTCCAAGGGTGCGTCCTCCTCTTGGAAGACGTCTACAAAACCTGCTTCATCAATGCTTGCCGAGGAACCGGCATTGGGACACCGGAGCGCATCGCTACGCCGGGCTCAGGAGGCAGGCGGCGGGCGCGTAACCCGGCCGGCCTGGGCTTTGCCGGGTCGCTGGATCGTGCTGGGCTGGGTCAATGCCGTTCGAGGAGGTGCGCATGCCGGACCCAACGATCACCCTCACGCACGCGGACTATGCGCGGATCATGCCGCTGGTTACCGGCGCGGTCGCGCCAGATGGCGTCAATCTGAAAATCATCACGGGTCGGGAAGGTTCCTGGGCGGATCGCGCCTCGATGCTGAGCCGAGCGGTGAGCGATCCGACGGTTGATGGTGGCGAAGGTTCGATGGGGCAGCATCTGGCGCGGATCGGCCGGGGCGACCGCCGGTTCATTGCGCTGCCGGCGTTCCCGCTGCGCAACTTCACCGCGCGCGACCTCTATGTCGCCAAGGGAAGTCCGTTCAGCCAGCCGACCGATCTGATCGGCAAGCGGATCGGGATGTATAGCTGGACGGCAAGCGGATCAATCTGGTACCGCCACTTCCTAAGGTGGTGCGGGGTCGAGGCCGATCAGGTGCAATGGCTGATTGGCGATGTCGATGTGCCGCAGATTTCCCAGCCCGGCGGCGACTTCCCGCCGCATGTGAGTGCCGCACCGCGCGGCCGTGCGTTATCTGAGATGCTGATCGCCGGCGAGATCGATGCCCTCTACAGCCCGCCAAGGCCGATCAAGTATCATCCCACGAACGGCCCGATCGTGCGATTGATCGGCGATATCCGCGGCACGGAGATGAGGTATTTCGCGGGAACCAAAGTGTATCCGCCGCAGCACCTGATTGTGCTCCGTCGGGAGGTTTGGGAGCATGACAAGTCACTCGGCAAACGGTTGACGGACGCCTTCGTCCGCAACAACGAATACTTTGAGAACCAGCAGCGCAGCTTCCCGTACGTGACACCGTGGCACGACCTGGAGAACGAACTCAGCCCGACCGGATATCATGCCGATGGGCTGGAGCCGAACCGCCACACGATGGAGCTGTTCTGCGAAATGGGCTTTGCGCTGGGCCTGACTCCGAAGCTGGTTTCGGTCGACGACTACTTCGCGGAGTATCTGGAGTCGATCTAGCGCCGGTCCGGCGCAGCGAAGGCGCTGAAACGGCAGGAGATCATATCGGCTCGCACGGGAAACGGAGGGACCGCCAATGACGGCGAAATGGATCAGCGACCTATGCGCATCGGTGAATGCCGGTGCGATGATGCGACACCTGGAGGAATTCGCGAAGCGCGTGAAACTCTCCGGAACGCCGGAGGAACTCGAAAGCTTCCGCTACCTGCAAGCGACGCTGGATGGGTATGGCTACAAGACCGATCTGATCCTGCATGACGCCTACATCAGCCTGCCCGGCAAGGCGAGGATCGAGATCGAGGTGGACACGCCCGACTGCATCACGCACTCCTTCTCTCGACCTTCGCCGCCTGGTGGGCTACACGGCACTGTCGTCTACGCCGGAAACGGTCGCCTCGAAGATTTCGCATCGATCGATGCACGCGGAAAGATCGTGCTGCTGGACGGCATGGCCAATCCCAGCGCCAGCCGCAACGCCTCGTTGGCCGGGGCAATCGGACAGGTGCACATCAGCCCGCATGAGCACCTCCATGAGATGTGCGTCTCCCCGGTCTGGGGCAGCCCGACCCAGGCCACGCGGGAGGCTCTACCTTCGACGGTGGTGTTGACGTTGCGCAAGGCGGATGGCGATGCGCTGAAGCGGCGGGTGCAGGGGAATGCACCGGTCGCAGTGACGCTGCACGCCGAGGTCGATACCGGCTGGCGCAAGACGCCCATTCTGGTGGCGGAATTGCCGACGGACGACACGGAGGAACCGTTCGTCATGTTCTCCGGCCATCATGACACTTGGTATTACGGCATCATGGACAATGGCGGTGCCAACGCCACCATGCTCGAAATCGCACGGCTTTTTGCGCCGGAGCGCGCGGAATGGAGGCGCGGGCTACGGCTGTGCTTCTGGTCGGGGCATTCGCACGGACGCTACGCCGGATCGACCTGGTACGCTGACACCCACTGGCATGAGTTGGCGCGCCGCTGCGTGGCGCATGTGAATGTCGATTCGACTGGAGCGAAGGGCAACACCGTGCTCTCCGACGCACCCTGCTCGGCGGAACTGTGCGGGCTAGCGCGTGAGGCGATCAGGGTGCGCGGCGGCCAGGAGCACGACGGGCATCGCATGAGCCGAGCGGGGGATCAGTCGTTCTGGGGAATTGGCGTGCCGTCAATGTTCATGGGCATGGGCGAGCAGCCGGCCGGTTCGGCGGATAGTTTCACCCGCTCGATCTTCGGAGGCGGTGCGCGGAAGGGTGCGGGGTTCGGCTGGTGGTGGCACACGCCCGACGATACGCTGGACAAGATGGACCCTGATCTGCTGGTGCGCGACACGCAAATCTACGTTCACACTATCGGGCGCCTGCTGACCGATCGCGTGCTGCCGCTGGACTACGCCGCCGCCACGACAGCGCTGCAGGCGGAGCTGGCGACCGTGCAGCAGGCGCTGGGCGATGCCTTTGACTTGTCGGGTTGGATCGACCGGGTCGCCATGCTGCACGAGAAGGCGGCTGCGCTCACGGCGCTGCCGGTGACCGATGACGCCGCGGCGGCGCGGATCAACCAGGCGCTGATGGCGGTCAGCCGCGCCTTGGTGCCGATCGATTACACGACCGGCGATCGGTTCGACCATGACCCGGCCTTGCCGCAGTCGAAATACCCGGTTCTGGACGTTGTGCGCCGTCTTGGGGCTGTGCCTGGCGGTTCCGACGACGCCCGCTTCCTGATAGCCGGCGTGCGGCGGGCCTGCAACCGGCTGGGTTACGCTCTGGATCAGGCCAACGACGCCCTGACCACGTGCCTGGAAGCATTCTGATGCCAGACCGAATCCGATATGGGGCGCGGGCGCCATCGGGGGCACCACCGAAGCGTTCCTGAAGCGCGTGGGCAGCGCCACCACGACCGTAACCAGAGCGTTCGTAATGTAGCTTGTCGGTCATGCCGCATGTTGCGGCAAACTGGTCGGAGGGCTGACGGACCGGAGTTGGCCAGAGTTGCGGGTGAGCGCTTCGCCTCGATGACTATGTCCGGCGCTCCCCAGCTACGTCGAAAAAGTCACGCTGATCTGCCTGAAGGATCGCAGTCTGGCCGGTAAAATCCTGCCAGCGGCGCACCGCGACATCGACGTAGATCGGGTCCAACTCGATGGCGTAGCAGCTGCGGCCGGTGATCTCAGCAGCAATGATCGTTGTGCCGGAGCCGCAGAATGGTTCATAGACGGCTTGGCCCGGCGACGAATTGTTCTCGATGGGGCGCTTCATGCATTCAACTGGCTTCTGGGTGCCATGCGCAGTATCGGCGTCCTGGTCGCGATTGGCGATCTGCCATAGCGTCGTCTGCCTGCGATCGCCCGCCCAGTGCCCGGTACCGCGGACCGCATACCAGCAAGGTTCGTGCTGCCAGTGGTAATCACCACGGCTGAGGACAAACCGGTCTTTCGCCCAGACAATCTGGGTTCGGATCTGAAAGCCGGTCGCCTCCAGGCTTTCGGCGACCTTCGCGGCATGCAGCGCCCCGTGCCAGACATAAGCCACATCACCCGGAAACAGCGCCCAGGCAGCGCGCCAATCCGCCCGGTCGTCATTGGCGACCTTGCCAATGCG
>DASQVN010000380.1:0-6760 GCA_035640755.1 Rhodopila sp. | reverse complement strand
GCCCCGGCGGCCCGGTGCTCGCCACCCCCGCCGCCGCCCCTGCAGCCGCGGCGCCGGTCTCGGCGGTCGGCAGCTCGGGCCACCTGCGCCACGCCTCGCACACGCCCGAGATGGCGGCGCCGCACCCCGCGGTAGCCGAGGCCCCAGCGGTCGCGCCGGTGCAGAACCTGAAGCCGGTTCAGCCTCGCACGCCGCAGGTCGGCAGCCCGATGACCGCACCACAAGGTGGCCGCTCCGGCCTGTTTGCCGAACCGCGCCCGCCCAGCGTCGCGGCCCAGTCCGGCACCCAGCCCGCGCCGGATGCCGGCCGCCAGAGCCTGTTCGGCACCGTCACCGGCGCCTTCCGTCGCCGCACCACGACGACCTCCCCGGCGGCCATGTCCACCGGGCCGGTCCGCCGCGACCCGGTGATGGACGAAACCCCGGCCGAGGAGCTCCGCCCGCACGTGCGCCAGTCCAGCGCCGAGGACACCACGATCGAAATCCCCGCCTTCCTGCGCCGTCAGTCCTCCTGACCCGCACCGGTCCGGCCGTCCCCAGGGCAGCCGGACCTCAGGCTACGACTCGCTACTTAACGTCATGGCCGGGCTCGACCCGGCCATCTACGCTTCAACGACGCCGCAACGCCGCGGCCTGAGCAGCTACCCCACCCGCGGCAACCCCAGCAGCGTATGCCGCACATACTCGTTGTGTGCCCCCACCGCCGGGCCCGTCCAGCGCACCACCTCTCCCGGCACCTCCCCATCCAGCCGGATCGTCGGCCCCGGATGCAGCGTCCGCCCGATCAGCGGATCATCAATCTCCTGCACCGCCTTGCGCGCCCGGAAATGCGGATCGGCCGCGCAGTCGGCGATGTCGAACAACCGCGAGCACGGCACCTCCGCCGCCTCCAGGATCGCCTCCGCCTCCTTCGCCGGCAGCGTGCGGGTCCATGTTGCGATCGCCGCATCCAGCGGCTCCCGGTTCCGGCAACGCAGCCCGTTCGTCGCATAGGCCGGATCCTGCGCCAGTTCAGGCCGCCCGATCGCCGCCATCAGCCGAGCGAAGATCAGGTCGGAGTTGCCGGCGATGCACAGCCACTTCCCGTCGGCACAGGGATAGGTGTTGGTCGGCGCCGCCGTTGCGAGCGCGGCGCCACTCGGCTGGCGCACCCGCCCATCCATCGCGTACTCCGGCAGCATGCCCTCCATCAGGCTGAACACGCTGTCCACCAAGTTGACATCGACAACCCGCCCGCGCCCGGTCCCCGATGCATCGCGCTGCCACAGCGCCGACAGCAGCCCGATCGCGGCATACAGCCCAGCTAGATCGTCACTGATCGAAATCCCGCAGCGCGGCGGCGGCAGGTCCGTCCGGCCCGGATATCCGGTCAGGTGACGCAACCCGCCGACCGCCTCCCCGATCGCGCCGAATGCCGGCCGGTCCCGATACGGCCCATCCTGCCCGTAACCCGAGATGCGTGCGATCACCAGCCGCGGGTTCACCCCGTGCAGCACGTCAGGTCCGATCTTCAGCTTCTCCAGTTGTCCCGCGCGCAGGTTCTCCACCAGCACATCGGCCCGCGCGGCCAGCTTCAGCAGCACCTCACGCTCCCGCTTCAGGTCCAGCTCGATCGACAGCTTGTTGCGGCCATGAATGCTGAACCACACCGAGTGCCCGTCCTTGGCCGCCCCCCAGCCGCGGAACGGATCGCCCCCCGGCGGCTCGATCTTGATCACCTCGGCGCCCAGGTCGGCCAGGATTCGGGTGCAGAACGGCGCCGCGATGTAGTGGCCGATCTCCAGGATCTTCAGGCCGACAAGCGGCAGGGTGTTCATCGATGCGGCTCCCCTTGGAAAAAATCGTCAAACCCACGAATTTATGTTGTGAGGACGATCTTGTTAACCTTTCATAAATAATTTAGCATTACATACGTTCGTGGCACCGCTGCGGTGGTGTCCTGTTTCCTCCCCGAACGTCGCGCCTGCGTGAGCCGCGCGACTAACTCTGGCGGTACGACCAATCCCCCTCGGTCGTACCGCCCTTTTTTGCTCAGGCCTCGTTTGCCTCAGGTCTTTTTCTCCCAGCCGGCGCGCAGCTCGGCAAGCCCTGTAGGCGCCCGTCACGGCCGTATGTTATAGGCGGCACGATGAATGCGATGACTGTCCGCTCCCGTGCCCTCCGCGCTGTGCTGCCGGCCGTGCTGGTGTTGCCGATTCTGTCCGCCTGCGGCGGCAGGACGGACACGGCGGATGCGGCCAAGGCTGGCGGCCCCACGGCTCCGGTCGAGGAACTCTACAACAACGGCGTCGATGCCCTGAACGCCCGCCGATTCGCCACCGCCGGCGACCAGTTCGCCGCAGTGGAACAGAACTACCCCTATTCAAGCTGGGCGGTGAACGCACAGCTCATGACCGCCTACTCGCTATACCTGCAGAACAAGTACACCGACGCGATCGGCACGCTCGACCGCTTCATCCAGTTGCACCCGGCGCACCGCGACATCGCTTACGTCTATTATCTGCGCGCCCTGTGCTATTATGAGCAGATCGCCGACATCCAGCGCGACCAGAAGGGCACGCAGCAGGCCATGAACGCGCTCCGGGAAGTCGTGAACCGCTTCCCCGACACCGCCTATGCGCAGGACGCCAAGCTGAAGATCGACCTCTGCGTCGACCACCTCGCGGGCAAGGAGATGGAAATCGGCCGCTTCTACCAGCGCCAGCACCTCTACGAGGCCGCCATTGGCCGCTTCCAGCGTGTGGTTGACGATTTCCAGACGACCAACCACGTGCCGGAAGCCCTGGCCCGCCTGACGGAGATCTACCTGGCCCTCGGCCTGAAGGATGAGGCGCGGAAGACCGCGGCGGTGCTCGGCTACAACTATCCGGGTAGCGAATGGTACAGCGACACCTATGCCCAGCTTGCAGATGACGGCGTGGCCACCGTGGCTTCAGGGCAGGGCGGCCCCGAACCCCCGCCGTCCCGCGGCTTCCTCTCGCGCGCCTGGCATGCGGTGTTCTGAACCAGACCGCCGAAGGACCGAAGGCGTGGCTCCGCGCACTCTGATCGGACCGTCATGCTGACCGCGCTGTCCATCCGGGACGTGGTGCTGATCGAGCGGCTCGACCTCTCGTTCGACCAGGGCCTGACCGTGCTGACCGGTGAGACCGGTGCCGGCAAATCCATCCTGCTCGACAGTCTCGGCCTTGCCCTCGGCGCCCGCGCCGACAGCAGCCTGGTACGCACGGGGGCCGAGCAGGCCTCCGTCATGGCATGTTTTAGCATGCCCGAGGACCATGTGGTCGCTGCGGTGCTGGAAGAACAGGGACTGGAGGCCGAGGACGATCTCGTCGTCCGCCGCACGGTCGGCAAGGACGGCCGCTCCCGTGCCTTTATCAACGACCAGCCGGTCGGCGTCGGCCTGTTGCGCCGGATCGGCGCGCTGCTGGTCGAGGTCCAGGGCCAGCACGAACAGATGAGCCTCGCCGACCCTGCTCGCCACGGCGCCCTGCTCGATGCGTTCGGCGTGGCCCCGGCGCTGCGCGACGCGGCCGCGACAGCCTGGCGCGCCTGGCGCAGCGCCGTTGCCTCCCTCGATGCGGCGCGTGAAGCCGTCGCCGCCGCCCAGCGCGATGAGGAATGGCTGCGCCACGCCGTCGAGGAGCTTGCCAGCCTCGCCCCCCGCATTGATGAGGAAGAGCAGCTCGCGCAGGAGCGCCAGCGCCTGCAGCAGAACGAACGCCGAGCCGAGGCGATCTCGGCCGCGCTGGGTGAACTGACGCCGCGCGACCGCCGGGCCACGGGGCCGGGGGCAGCCCTGCGCGCAGCCTCCCGCTCGCTCCAGCGCCTCGCTGCGCCGAACCAGCCGAATGCAGCCAATCCGGCAGAACCGGCGATTGCTGCGCTCGAACGCGCCGAGGAGGCGTTGGCCGAGGCTGAAACCCTGCTGACGCGCCTCGCCGCCGACGCCGACGTCGACCCGCGGCAGTTGGAGCAGGCCGAGGAACGGCTGTTCGCCCTCCGCGCCGCCGCCCGCAAGCATGGCGTCACGGTCCCCGACCTGCCGGCGCTGCTGGACACCCTCTCCGCCCGCCTCGCCGCGCTGGAGAGCGGTGAGGCCGAGGTCGCCGCGCTGGAACAGGCCGCCGCCGAGACCCGTGCACGCTACACGGAAGCCGCCCAGGCCCTCTCCAGTGCCCGCAAGTCCGCTGCCCGCCGCCTCGAGAAAGCCATCGCCGCCGAACTGCCCCCGCTCCGGCTCGACAAGGCCCGCTTCTTCGTCGAGGTCGCCGAGGCTCCCGAAGCCGCCTGGGGTCCCGGCGGCATCGACCAGATACATTTCCTGATTGCCACCAACCCAGGGCAGGAGCCAGGCCCCCTCGCGCGCGTCGCCTCCGGCGGCGAGCTGTCGCGTCTGATGCTCGCGATGAAGGTGGTCCTGACCGCCGGCTCCGCCGTGCCCACACTGGTGTTCGATGAAGTGGATTCAGGCATCGGCGGTGCCACTGCCGCGGCCGTGGGCGAACGCCTGGCCCGCGTGGCCGAGGGCGTGCAGGTGCTGGTTGTCACCCACAGCCCGCAGGTCGCCGCCCGTGGTTCCGCGCATCTGCGCGTCGCCAAATCCGCCACACGCGGCGGTCGCACGACCACCACTGTCGACTCCCTTCCGCCCCCCGCCAGGCGGGAGGAGATCGCCCGCATGCTCTCTGGCGAGACCATCACCGAATCCGCCCGCGCCGCGGCGGATGAGCTGCTCGGCACCCGCAAGCCGCAGCAGGGCTTGCTGGTCTGACCATTCCCCCCCGGTTGTCGCGCCGCGAAGTAACCCTCTAAGCTACCCAGGGCGGCGCATATCAATGGCGGCGCATATCAACGCCTCATCAGAACGAAGGCGCCGCGCCACCAAACGATAACAGGGAGCAAGTGTCGTGTCTGGATTGGTCGGGACTGCGTCAAACGTCCCTTGGTGGAAAGAACCCACCAAGGATCAGTGGTATGCCTACGTCGCCGCCTGGCTCGGGTGGACGCTCGATGCCTTCGACTTCACCATCTTCCTGCTGATCATGGTGCCGATCAGCCAGGAATTCGGCGTGCCGCTGACCGCGGTCACCGCCGTGTTCGCCGTTACCCTCTGGTTGCGCCTGGGGGGCGCTACCGTGGCGGGCTGGATCGCCGACCGCTGGGGCCGTAAGGCGCCGCTGATGATCTCGATCCTCTGGTACTCGATCTGCAACCTGGCCGCCGGCTTCTCGCCGACCTTCACCTTCCTGTTCCTGTTCCGCGCACTGCTCGGCATCGGCATGGGCGCCGAATGGCCGGCTGGTGCCGCGCTCGCCATGGAATCCTGGCCCGCCCGCTCGCGCGGCCTCATGTCGGGCATCCTGCAAGGCTCATGGGGACTCGGCTACGCCCTCTCGGCCGCCGCGTACGGCCTGCTCTACACGCCGCTCGAGCAGCTCGGGAAGGGCTATGGCTGGCGCGGCATGCTGATCCTCGGCGTGCTGCCCGCGCTGGCCTGCGTCTGGATCCGCTTCTACGTGAAGGAGCCCGAGGTCTGGGCCGAGAACCAGCAGATCCAGGCCCGCACCCAGCAGGAGGTGAAGCTGCCGCTGTTCGCCATCTTCAAGCGGAAGTACCTCTGGAACACCCTGACCGGCTGCCTGTGGATGGCGGCAAACTTCTGCGCCTACTACTCGATCTGGGCGCTGCCCGGCACCTACCTGCAGAAGGAACTGGGATGGACCCCGGCGATGGTCGCCACGCCCCTGTTCTGGGGCAACATCCTGGTCTTCTTCTCCTCCATGTTCTGGGGCGGTCTGTCGGACCGGATCGGCCGGCGCTGGGCACTCATGGTCCCATGCACGGTCGCCATCTTCATCACGCCGATCTACCTGACGACGCAGGACCCGCTGGTCTTCACGCTCGGCTTCCTGCTACAGGCCCTGATCGTCGGCGGCAAGGACACCCTGAACCCCGCCTGGCTGTCCGAGCGGTTCCCGACCGAGATCCGTGCCTCCGCCGCCGGCTTCGTCTATCACCAGGGCGCCATCTGGGGCGGCTTCGTCGCGCCGGTCCTGACCTACTTCGCGATCAACGGGAAGATGGGCTTCGCCTGGCCGATGATGGTGGCGACCATGGGCTCGCTCGTCGTCCTGGTCATCGCCGTGTTCCTCGGCCCCGAGACGAAGGGCAAGATTCTGACCGCTGATCTCGAGGTCTTCAAGCGGGAGGAATATCCGTAACACGGAACCCAACCCAGGACCGGCCGGCCAGAACCGGCGCCGACCAGGCGCGGCCCCTACCCCGCGCCCTCCGATCCGCCGGGCACCCACAGCACATCGCGCGCCCCGTTGTCGTTCAGCACCCGCGCCAGCGCGAACAGATGATCCGACAGACGGTTCAGGTAGCGCCGCACCTCCGGGCTCACATCCTGCACCCGCAGCACTGCCCGCTCTGCCCGCCGGGAGATGACGCGGGCCTGGTGCGCGAACGCCGCGGCATCCTCGCCGCCAGGCAGGATGAAGCTGTTCAGCGGTGGCAGCCCAGCGGTCATTGCCGCCACCTCGCTCTCCAGCCGGTTGGTGGCCGCGGCGGGCAAACGGAAGCGGTCGCCGCCGGTGCCGGGCACGCACAGGTCGGCGCCCAGGTCGAACAGGTCGTTCTGGATGCGTGCGAGCATCGCGTCCGCCTCCGGGCGATCGCGTGTCTGCGTCCGCAGCACACCGATCGCGGCATTGGCCTCGTCCACCGCGCCGATCGCGGCAATCCGCGCATCTGT
>DASQVN010000379.1:0-10716 GCA_035640755.1 Rhodopila sp. | reverse complement strand
TGGTCCCGCACGCGCAGGCTGCTACCGATACCGCTACAGCCCAGGGTACAGATTGCAAGCCGGTCAACGGCGTGCATTTCATCTGCGGCGTCACTAACGTCGAGGACTTCGCCCCCGTCCCCTGCACCAGGTGGGTGATCGGCGGCGACCTCGCCCTACCCGACACGCAGGGCTATCTTTACCTGTTCGATACGAAATCGCAGACCGCGGAGGCCGCGCAGCCCGCGGACATCGCCGTCCAGCCCGACACGAAGACCTATCCCGACTGCCCCGGGGCCGGTCGACATGAAGATCTTCGGCCCGCACGGCCTCGACCTGACCCGCACGGGCGGGCAGCACCGCACGCTGTACGCCGTCAACCACGACGGCCGCGAATCGGTCGAGGTGTTCAGCGTCGATCTGTCCGGTTCAAAACCTAAATTCACCTGGGTCGGCTGTGTCGTCGCCCCCAAGGGATTGTGGCCCGACGCCGTCGCCTCCTTGCCCGATGGCGGCATCATCGTCACCAGCCTGTGGGACCCGACCGACCCCGACCGCATGAACAAGCTCAGCAACGGCCAGGTGGTCGGCGCGCTGGATGGATGGCACCCGGGCAAGGGCTGGTCGCAGGTACCCGGCAGCGAAGGCCTCTCGGGCCCGAACGGCGTCATCGTCTCCCCCGACGGCCGGGAGGTGTATATTGCCGCCTGGTCCGGCCGCCAACTCGTCCGCCTCAGCCGCGGCCGGGGGACGCCCCAGGGGACTCTCCAGGGGACTTCCCAGGGGACTTCAAAGAAACAAGCCGTCTCCACCGGCATCCTGACCGACAACGTCCGCTGGTCACCCGACGGAAAGTCGATGTTCGTCGGCGGCCAGGACGCGAGCGTGAAGCAGGTGCTCGACTGCTTTGAATCCACAGCCGTGGATTGCAACGTTGCTTGCAGGATCTACCGAGCCAGCCCCGGCACGCTGAAACTGACCGAGGTCGTGAAAAGCGGCGTCTATGGCGTGTTCGGTGCCGGCACCGGTGCGATCCAGGAAGGCAACCAGATCTGGGTCAGCTCCTTCCGCTCGGACCGGATCGGACTGTTTCCGGCGAAGTGACGAACCGGCCCGCCCGGCCACAAGCGCGGCCCGCAATGCCCCCCGTCATCTCCTGCGCTGCGTCGCCGCCTTGCCGGAGCAGCAGCGCTGGTACAGGCGATCTCCCCGGCCACCCGGCACCACGAATACTGCTCGCGGCCAAGTGCTGCCACCATTATGTGTGCCGGACGTTTCGGCGGCATGGCAGACGAGCACCGGTCCCAAAACAGTCTCCTGGCGGCTCTTCCGGACAATGACTGGCGGGCCATCAGGCCGGACCTGAAGGAAGTGCCGCTCAGTTATGGCGAAGTCTTGATACGCGCCGATAAGCCGTTCTCCAGGATCTATTTTCTGCTGACCGGGGTGATCTCAAGCGTCGCGCTGTTCCAGGATGGCCGCAGTGCCGAAATGGCCACAACAGGCGCGGAAGGGATGGTCGACATCGGCGCCGTGCTGGGCAGTGATACAAGTCTCAGCCAGTACGTCGTCCAGGTCCCTGGCAATGCCCTGGTGGCGCATGTCGATACCTTCCGGCAATGGCAGGCTGAACGGCCCGCCTTCCGGCGCGTTCTGCTGGACTATGCCCAGGCGTTTTTATTTCAGATCCTGCAATCGGTTGCCTGTAATGCCGTGCATCCCATCCAGGACCGCGCGGCGCGCTGGCTGCTCACCTGCGACGACAGGATGGGGAATCACCCGCTCACCCTGACCCAGCAACTCATGGCAGAGATGCTCGGCGTTACCCGGCCAACAGTGAACACAGTCGCCCGGACGTTCCAGCGCGCCGGCCTCATCCGCTACCACCGGGGCCTCATCACGATCCTCGATCGGGATGGTCTGGCGGCAGCAAGTTGCGAGTGCTACGGCACCATTCGCCGAGCCTATGAGCAACGCAACATTCGTCTCGGGCCGCCGCGCGGACCCTGAGCAATTTCTGTTCAGTACGTTAACTCGCCGACAGACGTTGCGCCGTGCCGTCGCCAAGGCTCCCGAAAACGGGGGAAAAGCATGACACGACACAACCGACAGGCTACTGCGCCGCTCACCGCGAAGGACGATCCATCGGCGCCCGGATATGACGCCGCGCACCACCAGATGGAGGCTGAAACACCCCGCCCCAGGCGCGTCCTCTTGATCGAGGACCATCCCGCCGCCCTCGCGTTGCTGGCCATGTGGCTCGGCGACCACGGCTTTAACGTGCAGGAATTCGAAAACCTGCAGCAGGCCATGCAGTCACTTGATGACCGCTCCTGGCGACCCGTGCATTGATCACCGGCGCGCGGCCTGATCAGCGCGTCCACGCCGCCAGGCGGCCTGCGGCCTCGGCCATGTCATCTTCCGGCCCACAGTAGCTGAACCTGACGAACCGCGCGCCCCGTGCATGATCGAAATCCACGCCGGGCGTCGCCGCCACTCCGGCCTCATTCAGCATGCGCCTGCAGAATTCCACGCTGTCGTTGGTCCGGGTGCCGACATCGGCCCAGATATAGAACGCGCCCTCGGCGGCCGAGAGCCTGTCGAACCCCGCCCCCGGCAGGCCCTGCAGCAGGATGGCGCGCGACCGCGCATAGCGCGCAACATTGGCCTGCAGTTCATCGTGGCAGTCGAACGCCGCCTCCGCCGCCACCTGCGAGATGTACGGCGCGCTGATGAAGAAATTCTGAGCCAGGCACTCGACCGGCCGGATCAGGTCCTCGGGCAGCACCATCCAGCCGATCCGCCAGCCCGTCATGCTGAAATATTTCGAGAACGAATTTACAACCACGGCATACGGACTGAGCGCGGCGGCCGTCGCCAGCAGCGGCCCGTGCCCGCACGCCGTATTGTCGTAGTTCAGCCCATGGTAGATCTCGTCGCTGATCAGCCGCACCCCGTTCGCGTCACACCACGCGGCGATCGCGGCCAGTTCGTCCGGATGCAGCATCGTCCCCGCCGGATTGCACGGGCTGGCCACGATCAGCCCGTCCGGCGGCGGATCGAGCTTCTCCAGCATTGCCACACTCGGCTGGAACCGCGTCTCCGGCCCGGCCTCCAGGATCACCGGCTGCATGCCCAGCGCCGTCAGGATGTTCACATAGGGCGGATAGAACGGCGCCGCCATTGCGATCCGGTCGCCGCGGTCGAACGCCGCGAGGAACGCCAGCGGAAACGCGCCCGAGGCACCCACGGTCACCGCGATCCGCGCCAGCGGCACGTCAATGCCATACCACGCCTTCGCATGTGCCGCGACCCGCTCACGAAGCGAGCGCAGCCCGAACGCCTCGGTATAGCCCAACGGATGCCCCGACCGCAGCGCCGCCTGCGCCGCCGCCGCCGCTCCCACCGGCGCCCCCGTCCCCGGCTGCCCCACCTCCATCCGGATCACGTGCGGTGACCCGGCCGGCAGCGCGGCCTGCCGCGCATTCGCCGCCGCGATGATATCCATCACCAGGAACGGCGGCGCCAGGGCGCCCTTGCCGATCTTCAACGCCATGGGCTCAGTCCTGCCAGTGGATGTCGGTGGCCATGATCCGGTACGGATGGTCCTGCGCGGTCCCTTCCACTGTCACGATACAGGGCTTGGCAACGCCGGTGCACTTGCGCAGCCGGTGGATCTCCTCCGCTCCCAGCGCCGAGACGATCACCCGTATCCGTGGCCGCGTCCGCGCTTCCACCGTCAGCTCGCAGAACGTCGCATTGCATACGATCCGGCCAGGTCCGGCCACCGTGGCCTCACCTTCCGTCTGCCCCCAGGCCAGCAGCGGCGCCAGCGCAGCCATGGCCGCGGTCAGTTCGCGCCAACTGCAAGACCGGGCTCGCGCGGATCGTTCACCCAGCCGCATTCGCTGTTCTCCCCCGGCAGGTACTGCCCACAGGCGACGATGTTGACCCGCCCTGGGTCGGGTACCGGCACCCGGGCGGGGCGGCTGGTCTGCAGCGTCTGCAGCATCGCCTGCGCCACCGCCTCCGGCGCCGCCCCCTGCCCGGAGCCCGCCACCGCCGCGCGGAATGCCTTCAGGTTGCTGTTCCACGCCAGCGCCACCGCCAGTGGCGGCACCGGCACCGCCGAGGGCGATGCCGCGGCCAGGAAGCCGAGCCCCGGGAAGATCCGTCCGGTCCCGAACAGGTTGTCCATGGTCAAAACGCACGCTACCGCACCGCCGTTGCGGTCGAGCGTGATAAAGCTGGTCGAGGCCGGGAACACCTGCTCCAGCGCCGGCGGCAGATCACGCGCCGCCAGCACCGCCTCCGGCGTGATCCCCCCCGCCCGATAGCGCGCCAGCACCGCCATCGACCGCGCCGCCGCGCCCGCCAGATCGTCCGGCGAGCCGGCCAGCACATCGAATGCGGCCTCGGTCGCCAGCCCGCCATCCGCCGGCGGCGGCAGGAACGCGATACGGTCGTTCCGATACGCCCGGCTCAGCGGCGGCTGCAGCTTCGGCAGCGCCCCGCGCAGGTCCCCAAGTCCCATCGGACCGCCGATCTCGGGCGAGACCTGCGCGATCCGGCGCGCCATCGCGCCCTGGTAGAAATCGCCGACGCCGGCCACCCGGATCTGTGACAGGGTGGAGGCGAGATCGACCTGCCGCAGCATCTGCCCTTCCGTCAGCGGCGCCCCGTCGCGGCTGAACACCGCGCGCGCGCCGGGATCGGCGAACAGCGGGCCCGACACCAGCGCCAGATCCTTCGCAAACGCCCGCGACACCGGCACCCCGAATCGCGCCAACGCCTCGGCTGCCGCGACCCGCTCCTCGAACCGCTGCGTCCCGTAGCGGGCATTCAGCAGATAGAGCCCGCGCGCCAGCATGGGCACGGCGGCCGGCCGGTCGGCCGGTGCGCTGGCAGGCGCCGGCGCGATCGGCATGAACACCACCGCCTCCGGCGCTCCGGCATTGACCGACCGTCCCCCGGCGGCATAGGCGAGGCAGGCGCCCCCTGCCCCAAGCCCGGCGCGCGAGGGCAGCGTCACCGCCAGGCTCAGCCCGACCGCCACCGCGGCATCCGCAGCCGTACCGCCCGACGACAGCACCTCCCGTCCCGCCAGCGCCGCCCGCGGCTCATCCGCCACCACGCCGCCCAGAAAGCCGCGCACATAGCCCGGTTGACCGGCGGCAGGCCCGCTCGTCCCCAGCACGCTGCGAGTCGCGCTGTCGAGCGAGGAGCAGCCGGTCAGCAGCGCCAGCGCCATCAGCGCCCCACGGCGCCCGACGGGACGTGCCCTTGTCTGCATCCTGCCAAGCAACGTCGCCCGCGGTGAACCGGTCCTCATGCCGCGCCGTATCCCATCCATTGTTTCGGTTTCGCCCCAACCGGCACCCCCGGCCCGCATGCCGCCGCACCGTTATGGACGCGTGCCATAACCGCCTTCGCCGCGACCGGCAACCACGGGTTTGACTTGCGCCGCACGCGGGAAACAGGCTTAACCGCTATAAACCCTGTGGAAATCCCGCCGTGGACATACCCATGCGCCGCCCGTTTGCGATCCTGCTGCTGTCCGCCGCCTGCTGCGGTCCCCTCTGGCCCCCGCTCCGGGCCGATGCCAGCGAGTTCACCCCGGCGCAGCGGGCCGAAATCGTCGCCATCATGCGTCAGGCGCTGAAGCAGGACCCGTCGATCCTGCGCGACGCCGTTGCCGCCCTGCAGGCCGACGACACGGAACGGTCTCAGACCGCCAGCAGAACGGCGATCGCCGCTGCGCGCGACAGGCTGGTCAGCCCGGCGGATCCCATTGCCGGCGACCCGCAGGGCGACGTCACCATCGTCGAGTTCTTCGACACACGCTGCCCCTACTGCCGCCGCATGGAGCCGACGATGGCCCAGTTCCTGGCGCAGGATAAGCGGGTGCGCCTCGTGTACAAGGACCTGCCGATCCTCGGCCCGGCCAGCCTGATGGGCTCCAAGGCGCTGCTCGCCGCCCAGAACCAGGGCGCCTATGAGCCGATGCGCAACGCCGTCATGCGGCTGCCGCCCGACACCACCATGACGCAGCTTGAGAGCACTGCGCGCGGCCTCGGGCTCGACTGGCCCCGCATGCAGCGCGACATGGACGATCCGGCGATCCAGACCCGCCTCGGACAGAACCTCGCACTTGCCAAAACCCTGGGCATCCAGGGCACGCCGGCGCTGATCGTCGGCGGCGATCTGATCCCGGGCGCCGTCGATCTCCCCGACCTCCAAAAAATCGTCACCGCCGCTCGGCAATAGCGCGTGACCGGTTGAGGCGGACACCATGAATCCGGGCACTGTGAATTCGGACACCGTGACACACGCGCGCAGACATGCCCCGATGCTCTACGAAACGTTGGATGCCGGTGCCGCCCCGCGAAAGGCCGAGGCGCCCGACACACTCGGCTACCTCTACAACCACGGCGGCCTGAACAATCAGAAGATGGCGATCCTCGGCTTGCTGCTGGGCGGCGTCCGGCAGCGCCAGCCCGTCACCGTGCCCTATATCTACAACAAGGACCAACGTACCGAGGCCGAGACCCTCGCCCGATTCGAGGACATCTTCGACCCTGCCCCGATCACCGAATTCACCGGCGCACACGGGGTGCCGATCAGCCTCGGCCCGCCCACCGGCAGCCGCGGCGGCTGGGACTGGTTCCGCGCCTTCAACGCCGAACTGGAAAACCCGTCCGATCCGGCCTCGTTCCGTATCCTGCTCGACGCCGCCGCCAGCCTGAAGCCCCGCATCGCCACCACCGACGGCTTTAAGGCCCTGAAGCAGTTCGCATTCGGCAGCCTGGGCATCGATACCACCGTCCAGCTCCGGATCGAGGCCGACTGGCGGGAACATGTCGCCCAGGCGCTCCAGCCCCGCCTCGGCCATGCCGAGGACAACGGCATCGGCTTTGCCGAGATCATGACCAAGGTCCGCAATACCTTTCCCGGCCTGCGCATGGTCTATGTGACCGCCGACGAGGCCTCGATGCCCGTCCCCAAGGACGCGATCCGCGCCGCCTGCCGTACCCGCTTCGGCCTCGAGCCGGTCTGGAAAACCGATCTGCTGCCGGACGCGTTCCGCCGCCGGCTCACCCCGCTCGACCTGTCGCTGATCGATTTCGAGATGGCAAGGGCCTGCCCGCGTTTCGTCGGCCTGACGACCTCCACCTTCGCCAACATGCTGGCGCTTGAGAAACTGGCTGAAACACGCCAGCCTGTGCGTGGCCACTATATCTACAACCACCCCGGGGAGACCGTATTGGAACGGCAGGACAACGGCCTCGCCACCGCCGCCGCCCGCGCCGTGCAACCGCTCGATCCCGCCGTCCCCCTCGTCGGCTGAGCGCCGCCTGCACCCTGTTCCTCCCACCCTGTTCCTCTGGCGCCCGATCCGCTATCCCGGGCGCAAACAGGAGCACGCCCGCATGACCTATCTCGTCGCCGACGACCTGCCCAGCGCCCCGGCCGGAGAGCGCTTCCGCGCCCTGCTCGCCCGCCCCGGCATCCTGCAGCTTCCCGGCGCCCATAACGGCCAGGCAGGCCTGCAGGCGAAGCAGGCCGGGTTCGACGCGCTGTATCTCTCCGGCGCCGCCATGACCGCCTCGATGGGCATTCCCGACCTTGGCATGATCACGGTGGACGAGGTCTGCTTCTTCATCCGCACCATCACCCGTGCCACCGGCCTGCCTTTGCTGGTTGACGGCGACACCGGCTACGGCGAGGCGCTGAACGTCATGCACATGATCCGCAGCTTTGAGGATGCCGGCGCCGCCGCCGTGCATATCGAGGATCAGTTGCTGCCCAAGAAATGCGGCCACCTGAACGACAAGAAGCTCGCCGACCCGCATGACATGGCCGCCAAGATCGCCGCCGCCCGCAAGGCCCGCCGCCACCTGTTCATCATCGCCCGCACCGATGCCGGCGCGTCCGAGGGCATCGACGGCGCCGTCGCCCGCGCCCGGTTGTTTCTCGACGCCGGCGCCGACGCCATCTTCCCCGAGGCCCTGACCACGGCCGAGATGTTCCGCGAGGTCGCCAGCCGCCTCCCGGGTGTCCCCCTGCTCGCCAACATGACCGAATTCGGCCGTACCCCCTTCTTCACCGCCGCCGAGTTCGAGCAGATGGGCTACAGGATGGTCATCTGGCCGGTCAGCAGCCTGCGCGTCGCCAACAAGGCCCAGGCAAAGCTGTATGCCGCCATCAGACGCGACGGCGGCACGCAGAACATGGTCGACGAGATGCAGACCCGCGCCGAGCTGTATGCCACCATCGGCTATCATGAGTACGAGGCGCTGGACGCCTCGATCGTGAAGACCATCATCCCCCAGGCGATGCCGCAGCGCGGCTGATCGCGCCGCCAGCGGGCGCGGTCTGGTCCCGGGGCCGTCTGCCCGCCTGGCTCGACCAGGGCCGCGGGCCGTGCCAACATTGTCGGAGACGGAGGATGAAGCGCATGACAGCAGGCCCGCTCGCTCGTTTCAAGGTGATCGATCTGACACGGGTTCGTGCCGGCCCCACGTGCGTGCGGCAGCTCGCCGACTGGGGCGCGGATGTCATCAAGATCGAGGCGCCGGAGGGCGATGCCGGGCTGGGCGGGGAGCGGCATGGGCCGGACTTCCAGAACCTGCACCGCAACAAGCGCAGCCTGACGCTGAATCTGAAGGCACCGCAGGGGCTCGAGGTGATGAAGCGCCTGGTCGCGCAGGCCGACGTGGTGGTGGAGAACTACCGGCCCGATGTGAAATTCCGGCTGGGCGTCGATTATGACAGCCTGCGCGCGATCAACCCGCGGATCGTGTATGCCAGCATCTCGGGCTTCGGGCAGGACGGGCCGTACCGTGACCGGCCGGGCTTCGACCAGATCGCACAGGGCATGGGCGGGCTGATGTCGATCACCGGCGAGCCGGGGCGCGGGCCGATGCGCGTCGGTATCCCGGTGGCGGACCTGACAGCGGGTGTCTTCGCTGCCATGGGCATCCTGATCGCGCTGCTGGAGCGCGAGCAGTCAGGCGAAGGCCAATGGGTGACCAGCAACCTGCTGGCGGCGCAGATCTCGATGCTGGATTTCCAGGCGGCGCGCTGGACGATCGCGAAGGAAGTGCCGGGCCAGGCCGGCAACAACCATCCGACCAGCATCCCAACCGGGGTATTCGCGACTGCGGATGGGTACATCAACATCGCGGCGGCAGGCGACGAGATCTATGGCCGGCTGTGCAAGGCGCTGGAGGCGCCGGAGCTTGCCAGCGATCCGGCTTTCGCGACGGGGCGCGCGCGGTCGGACAACCGGGACCGGCTGAACGAGGCCATTGAAAGGATCACGCGGACCCGGCCCTCGGCTGCGTGGATCGAAGCGCTGAACAAGGCCGGGGTGCCGAGTGGGCCGATCTACAAGATGAATGAGGTGTTTGCGGACCCGCAGGTCAGGCACCTGAACATGACGCGTGTCGTGCCGCACCGGGTTCTGGGCGACGTGGAGGTCGTGGGGCAGCCGATCGAGCTCAGCCGAACGCCCTGGAGCATCCGGGGTGCGACGCCGGAGCCTGGCGAGCACACCGACGCGATCCTGGGTGAGCTTGGCTACAGCGCGGAAGAAATCGCTGCGCTGCGGGCCGCCAAGGCGGTTTGAGGGACGGGGCCAGGGGAAACGGATGTGGGGGGAACGGGTATGACCGAACTGTTCGAGATCATCGGCACCACGCGGTCGATGCGCCGGCTGAAGCCGGACCCGGTACCGGATGAACTGATCCGCAAGATCCTGGAGGCCGGGGTTGCGGCGGCGAATGGCGGGAACACGCAGAAATGGCGCTTCCTGGTGGTCAAGGACCCGGCGATCAAGAAGGCGGTGCAGGTCTGGTACAAGAAGGCGTTCGATGAGGTGGTCGGGCCGCGCTATGCAACCAGCCCGCCGCCGCCAGGCGCCGATGCCGAACGGTACAAGCGGCAGCACGCGGCGGTGCAGTACCTGACCGAGCATTACCATGAGGCACCGGTCTGGATCGTGGCATGCCTCGCGGATGATAGGAACCCGAGCCGAGTGTCGGGGGCATCGATCTATCCGGCGGTGCAGAACATGCTGCTGGCGATCCGGGCGCTGGGGCTCGGATCGACGCTGACGACACGGCACCTGCTGTATGAGAAGGAAACCGAGGCGGCGCTGGGCCTGCCGCCTGGGGTGCATTCCTATGCGATCCTGCCGATCGGCTATCCGATGGGGAAGTTCGGGCCGGTGACGCGCGGGAAGCTGTCGGACATCGTGTTCCAGGACAAATGGGGACAGCCGTACCCGGGGGTGGCGGGCGCGTAGGGTTACGCGTTGTGCGAGGCGGTGACGTCGGCCACCTGGAGACTGGTCAGGTTCGAGACGTAGCGGCCACCGGCGGTGTCGCCGGGAACGACGATGCGGGTCAGGCCGTCGGTTCCGTTGGGGCCGAGCCGGCCTTGGGTATCAGCGTAGTAGGCAACGAGGTCCTGCTGGTTGCCGAACTGTGGTGCGATCTCTCCCAGCGGGAAGACCGCCTGGTAGCCGTCGGCGCCGGTGGCGATGACGGATTTGCTCAGGATGTCGTTCTTCGCGGCGGGGGCGGTGATGCCGCCGGCGCTGTTCAGCAGGTTCCATAGCGTGGTGCCGGTGTAGGTGTCGCTGACGGGGATGCCCTCGGCGGTGTACGTCACCGATTCGGTGGTGACGGGCGTTATGTCCGGAGTGTTATAGAGGCCGGCGTCTCCGACGTC
>DASQVN010000378.1:0-4685 GCA_035640755.1 Rhodopila sp. | reverse complement strand
GCCGGAGACCAGATACATCGCCCCCAGCAGCACATAAGACAGCCCGCCCCGCACATGCCCCAGCAGCGCCGCCAGGAACCCGACCATGGCCCGCGCCATGCCCGTCATATCGATCAGCAGCCCCAGGAACACGAACAGCGGCACCGCCAGCAGGATCAGGCTGCTCATGCCCTCATCCATGCGCGACACCACGATGGTCAACGGAGTCCGCGTCAATGTCGCCAGATAGGCCAGCGTCGCCAGCCCGAACGCGAACCCGATCGGCACCGACAGCAGCACCCCCGCCGCCAGCAGCACGACGAAGAACAGCACCAGATTCCAGTTGCCGAACCCGCGCAGCCACGGGCCGGCGACATACAACGCCACCGCCAACGCCGCCATCGCCAGCACCCCGAACGCCGCATCCCGCCAGGAAAGCCGCAGCAACCGGCTGACCGCCGTCACCACCATCAGCGCCCCGCCGACCAGAATCGCCATCGCCCGGTAGGTATCATGAATGCCCAGCGCCGGCGTCTCGATGAACCACTGCTCCGATGCGTAATCCCAGGCCGATGGCAGCAGCATCACCAAAAACACCGCCACCGCCGCCGAGGCCAGCGCCTCCGCCCGCGCCCGCCCCGCGGCCGAGAACCCGGCGACCACCGCCGTCAGCCGCATATGCTCCGCCCGTTGCAGCGCGATCACGCTGCCCAGCATCGCCAGCCACAGAAACAGGATCGACGCCAGCTCATCCGTCCACACCAGCGGCGCATGGAACACGTAGCGCGCCATCACCCCGGCGAACAGCACGACGATTTCCGCCACCACCAGGATCGCCGCCGGCACCTCGGCCATCAGCCGCAGCGCCCGTTCGACACGCAGCGCCAGGGCCGCGGACCCGGACGGGGCCGAGACGTCAGCGACCGACACCCTCACGCCGCCACACCCGTCATGACAGCGTGCCAACGTCGGACTCCAGGATGCCCCACGCCTCGTCGCCGTACTTCTTCTTCCACTCGGCATAGAAGCCCGCCTGCTTCAGCGCATCCCGGAACGCGGGCTTGTCCACCTCGACGAACTCCAGCCCCTTGCCCTTCAGGTCCTCGGCGACCGAGCTGCTCAGCCGCACCAGATCCGCCCGTTCATTCAGCGCCGAACGGTTCAGCTCCTGCGTGATCACCTGCTGGATATCCGGCGGCAGGCCCTGGAAGCTCCGCTTGTTCGCCAGCATCCAGAATCCGTCCCACATATGGCTGGTCATCGAGACATACTTCTGTACTTCATACAGTTTGGCGATCGCGATCAGGCTCAGCGGATTCTCCTGCCCCTCGGCGATCTTCGTCTGCAGCGCCGAATACACCTCGCTGAAGTTGATGCTGATGGGTGAGGCCCCCAGTGCCTGGAACATGCTGGTCCACAGCGGCGATACCGGCACCCGGATCTTGAACCCCTTCAGGTCTCCCGGCGCCTTGATCGGATGGGTGGAGCTGGTGATCTGCCGGAACCCGTTGTCCCACATCTTGTCCATGGCAACCAGGCCGCGTTTGTCGATCTCCTTGCGTACATAGGCGCCCAGCTTGCCGTCCATCGCCTTCCAGACCGTATCATAGTCCCTGAAGGCAAACCCCACCCCGTTGATCGAGGCCGGCGGCACCAGCGTCGCGAGGATCAGCCCCGACAGGGTGAAAAAGTCGATCGCGCCGGAGCGGAGCTGCGACAGCATATCCGTATCCGACCCCAACTGGTTGTTGGGAAACAGCTGGATCTCGACCCGCCCGCCCGTCGCCTGCACAATTCGCTTGATCGCCTCCTGCTGCCGGATCGTCTGCGGATGACTGATCGGGGAGTTGTTCGCCATCTTCAGGTTGAACTCGGCCGCGCGGGCGGGGCGGGTGCGGATGGCGAACAGGGGCAGCGCGGCGCCCGCAAGCAGGCTGCGGCGGTTCAGGCTGATCATGACAGTTCCTCGGCGTAGCTCCGGGGCGGGCAAAATACCCACTGGTTGCCGCATGGCAAGGGCGTCTATCCTGCGGCCATGACCGCCAGCCCCTACCTGTTCCGCGCCGCCGACCACCCGCTTCTCGCGCTCACTGATCGCCTGAAGGTGCGGGAGGCGGTCAGCCCCTTCGGCATCGCGCTGCGCTTCCAGGAACGCGCCCCCGATCCGCCCGGCACGCCAGAGGCCGATTGGTGCGAAACCGGCCATTCCATCTTCATCCTCTCGGGCCGCATCCGCTACCACTTCGACGATCATACGGTGGAGGCCGGCCCCGGCGACATGCTGCACATCCCCGCCGGTCCCGCCCATCGTCACAGACCCAGCGTCGTCGGCCCCGAACCCGTGCGCTACGTGCTGACCGAGTTCGCCGCCGGGTAAGCCCTCACGTTAACCTTCTGGTAACCATTTCGCGGCAATATCGGGGTAGTCAGCGATCCTGCGGAACCGACCGATGCTTTGCTCCGCCCTACGTGCCCTGTTTCGGCGTGCGGACATCCGCTCCTTTCCGGCGATTCCGACGCCCGAGCTGCCGCCAACACCCGTCACCGCCCCAGCCGGCATCCAGCCCCTGCCGTGGTCCCCCACTCGGCTGGCCCTCAATGATCAGCTCTGGGGACCCGGCTTCATCTTCCCCGGCGGAGAGACGGAAACCGTTCACCTCGCCAAGCCGATCGGCATCTCGGCCAGCGGCAGCCTGCTGCTGGTCGGCGTCGGCAGCGGTGGCCCGGCGGGTGCCATCACGCAGAACCTGGGCGCCTGGGTCACCGGCCGCGAATCCGATCCGCATCTGCTGAACGCCGCCCGCAGCCGCACGGCCCGCGACCGGTTCGGCCATAAGGTCGCCCTCAGCCCCTGGGACCCGGACAACCCGGTCTTCGATGACCGGAAATACCATCATTGCCTGGCGCTCGACCCGCTGCGCCGCGGCCATGCCGAGCCGATCCTGCACGGCCTGACGCAGGCCGTGCGGCGCGGCGGCCATCTGGTGATCAGCGGCATCGCCGCCGAACAGGCGCTCGACCCGGACGAGCCCACGGTGGCGCGCTGGGCGGCACTGGACGGGCGCTCGGCTCGCCTCGTGCCCACCAGGCGCGGCGTCACCCGCATGCTTGGCCGCCTGGGCTTCGATGTCCGGATCGAGGAAGACATCACCCACCGTCACACCGAACAGGCGATGCTCGGCTGGCGCGTCCTGCTGTCGCAGCTGCGGGAAAAGCGCCCCGACCGTGACATGGCCAACAGCCTGATGCGGGAGGCCGAGTTGTGGCTGCTCCGGCGCCGTCTGCTGAAGGAGGGGCGCCTGCGCATGATGCGCTGGCATGCCATCAGCCGCCCGGCCGCGGCCACCGACTAGATGGCGGAGCTGCCTCAACCGATTTCGCGCTGCTCCGGCAGCCTGCCAAGGAGTGGCCCAGCGAAGGCCTCGAGGCCACGGCCGGCCCAACTACGTCCCCATGACGAACGGTTTCAGCACGGCATACAGCACTTCATGCACCGGGGTCGGCACGCCCAGCTCCCGCCCCAGCGCGACGACCTTGCCGGAGAGCCACGGTAGCTCGATCCGCCCGCCGCGGATCAGATCGTTCGCCATCGAGGCCATCATCGTCGGCGGCAGGTTCTGCGTGAACCCCCAGGCCTTCTCGGCCGCATCGTCGGGAATCGCCACGCCCTTCGCCTGGCCGACTGCCACAACCTCCTGCGCGGCGCGCCGGATCAGCGGCGCGATATCGGGATCATCCCGCAGCCTGCCGATCGGCGTCCGGGTCGCCGCCGTGAACGCGCTGTTGGTCGCCAGCAGGATGAATTTCTGCCACAGATCGGCCCGGATGCTGCTGCTGTGCACCGCGTTGAAGCCGGCCTTCTGGCATTGCGCCAGGAACGCCTCGCCGCGGGCGCTCTTGCCGCCCTCCAGCTCGCCGAAAATCAGTCCCATGAACGTGCCGACCTGCCGGATCACCCCGGGTTCGGCGATCGTCGCGCTGATCTGCGCCACCCCGCCCATCACCGCCTGCGCGCCCAGGATCGGGATCAGCCGCTCCGCCGCGTCGATCCCGTTCTGTAACGGAATCACCGCCGTACCGGGGCCAATGATCGACCGGATCTGCGCCCCCGCAGCCTCGACATCCCACAGCTTCACGCTGAACAGGACATAATCCACCGGGCCAATCGATGCAGGATCATCCGTCGCCTGCGCCGGCTTGATCAGCATCTCACCCCGCCCGCCTTCGATGCGCAGCCCGTTCTGCCGGATCGCAGCGAGATGGGCGCCGCGGGCGACGAACGTCACCTCTGCCCCTGATTTCGCCAGGGCCGCGCCGAACGCGCCGCCAACACCGCCGGTTCCGATCACTGCTATGCGCATCGGTCAGTTTCTTTCCTGTGCCATGCGCGAGAGCGTAACCCAGCCCCCGGCAGTCGGCCAGATCACCGCCGGAACGGCCGCGTCAGACACAAACAACCAACTCGGAATAAATCCCAAGCTGCCCGTCCGCGGTATACAGCGTTGCCGGTTCCGTCATCGCCTGCGCGATCAGCAACCGGTCGAACGCATCGCGATGATGATGCGGCAAGTGTGCCACCCTTAGCGCCGCGGCTGATGTCACAGGCAATTCCTCGAACCCGGTCTCGCGCGCCCCCGTGACGATCCGCTCGGGCCGTACCCCGAACTCCGCGCGGCCCAACGCCGCCTTGACCGCCATCTCCCAAA
>DASQVN010000377.1:0-5949 GCA_035640755.1 Rhodopila sp. | reverse complement strand
CCGCCGAAAGGGCTTTACAATCCGAAAACCTTCTTCACCCACGCGGCATTGCTGGATCAGGCTTGCGCCCATTGTCCAATATTCCCCACTGCTGCCTCCCGTAGGAGTCTGGGCCGTGTCTCAGTCCCAGTGTGGCTGATCATCCTCTCAGACCAGCTAACGATCGTCGCCTTGGTAGGCCCTTACCCCACCAACTAGCTAATCGTACGCAGGCTCCTCCTTCGGCGCATCACTGCTTTCGCCCTCAGGCCTCATGCGGTATTAGCCGTCGTTTCCAACGGTTGTCCCCCACCCAAGGATAGATACCTACGCGTTACTCACCCGTCCGCCACTGACAGCCGAAGCTGCCCGTCAGACTTGCATGTGTTAAGCATGCCGCCAGCGTTCGCTCTGAGCCAGGATCAAACTCTCAGGTTCATCTCCGTCCGCCGCCCCCAGGCACCCACCCCCTCAAGAGATAGCAACCCACCAGCGACGAACCCGACGAACGGACCTGACCCTCTCTCCTCTCGGCCGGCTCCCCCCATCACAGGGAGAACCGCGACCTCACAAGCGTCTCTGTCACGCATTCCAGACACGCCACGCATCCCAACGATGCGCCGCGCATCCCCAGATACGTCCAGACAACGCCCCCAAGATCCAGCCCAGATCAACAGAACCAGGTCACCAAACCCGGCCAGCCATCCCGCGCCAGACCCCAAACCCGGTTCGCACACGAATGCGCACACGAACCAGCGAGGGCGCCGCCCACGTATCCCTTCCTAGCCTCTGCACTTGTCAAAGAACCGAAGCCACACAGCGCATCAACCCGCGCGCCTGGGCTTCCCAGGGTCTCGCCAGATCCCCGGCAAGGCCGAAGACACTAGCAAAACACCCCACCAGCCGCAAGCCCTTTTTGCACCAGCCCGCCGGTGACGCGAGACCTAGCCCCCACAACCCAGCCGGTCAAGACGGATTTTCAGAAATCTTTCACGCCGCCACCATCATCCGCACACCTGCGCGCGCCACTGCGGACGAGATGCCGCGAGCGGGCACCAAGCCGGCATACGGGTCAGACTCCGTGCCATGCCCGGAACCAGGCCACGAACCGCGGGATCCCCTCGGCCAGGCTCGTCTTTGGCGCGAACCCGGTCAGTGCCCCGATCGCGTCGACCGAGGCGAATGTCTCCTCCACATCCGCCACCGGCCGCGGCGCGTCCCGCACCATGGCGCGCCGCCCGAGCGCTTGCTCCAGCATCGAGACGAGTGTGCCGACCGTCTCGGCCCGGTTGTTGCCGATGTTCAGCACTCGTGCCGAACCCGCCGCCGGCGGCCGGTCGAGCGCGCCGACCACGCCGGCGACGATATCGTCGATATAGGTGAAATCCCGCCTGAGCCGTCCGCCGTCGTACAGCGTGATCGGCTCCCCCGCCACGATGGCCCGGGCGAAGCTGTAGTAGGCCATGTCCGGCCGCCCCCACGGGCCGTACACCGTGAAGAACCGCAGCCCCGTCTGCGGCAGCCCGAACAGATGCGCATAGGCATGGCTCATCAGTTCGTCGGCCCGTTTGCTCGCGGCATACAGCGAGACAGGCGTATCGGTGCGGTCCGTCTCGCGAAACGGCAGCGCCGTGTTCGACCCGTACACGGAGGATGAGCTGGCATAAACGAGATGCCGCAGCGCTGGCAGCCGGCGCGCGGCCTCCAGCACCACGAGGTGTCCCATGACGTTGGACTGCACGTAGGCATACGGATCGACCATCGAGTGCCGCACCCCGGCCTGCGCCGCGAGGTGCACGATCGTTTCGATATCGGCGTGCGCCGCCGTCAGCGCCTCCATGCCGGCGCGATCGGAAACATCGAGACGCTGAAACAGGAAACCCGGATTGTTGCCAAGCTGGTTCAGTCGCGCCTGCTTGAGCCGCGTATCGTAGTAGCTGTTGAGGTTATCGACGCCGATGACCGCATCGCCCCGCGCCAGCAGCGCCGCCGCGACGTGATGGCCGATGAAGCCCGCAGCGCCGGTGACCAGGACCTTCACAGCGGACGCGCCACGATCCGGTCCTCGAGCAGTTCCAGGATCGCGTGGCCGAGTGCGATGTGGCATTCCTGGATGCGCGCGGTCTCGTGATCCGGCACCACCAGCGGCAGGTCGCACAGCGCCGCCGCCGGCTCGCCCTTGCCGCCCAGCAGGCCGACGGTGACGATCCCCATTTCCCGTGCTGCCATCAGCGCTTTCAGCACGTTGGCCGAGCGGCCGGAGGTGGTGATGGCGAACAGCACATCGCCCTTGCGGCCGAGGCCGCGCAGCGGACGCTCAAAGACCCGGTCGTAGCCGTAGTCGTTGCCGCAGGCGGTCAGCATCGCCGGATCGAGCGTGAGTGCCAGCGCGGCGATAGAATCCCGCTCATGGCTGCCGCGCAGGCGGATCAGCATCTCGGTCGCGAGGTGCTGGCTGTCGGCGGCGGAGCCGCCGTTGCCGCAGAACATCAGCTTGCCGCCCTGGCGGAGGCTGGTTTCGCACGCATCCACCACCCTGATCACCGCCTCCGCCATTTCGGTCGCGATACGGCTCTTCAGTTCGGCCGACTTGTGCATCATCGCGCCGAAGCGGTCGGTTTCACGGGTCTGCATGCATTCTCCGCCTGAAAAGGATGTTCTCCCTTTACACGAACCCCCGCCCCGGCCGGAAGTTCATTCCGTATCCGGGCTTTGCAATGAATTTCCTACTGCGCCGTCCATCCGCCGTCGATCGACAGCGGCACCCCGGTCATCGTCGCCGCCGCGTCGGAGCACAGGAACACCGCCAGCCCACCGATCTGCTCCGGAGTGGTGAACCGCTGCATCGGCTGCTTCTCGGCCACCAGCGCGTGGCTCTGATGCGCCACCGACGTGCCCTCGCGCGCCGCGCGGTCCTGCAACTGCTTCTCGACCAGCGGGGTCAGCACCCAGCCCGGGCAGATCGCGTTCACCGTGACACCGGAGTTTGCGAGCTCGATCGCCGCCACCTTGGTGATGCCCATCACCCCGTGCTTGGCGGCGACATAGGCGACCTTCTGTGCACTGGCGACCAGCCCGTGCGCCGAGGCGATGTTGATGATCCGCCCCCAGCCCTTCGCCTTCATCGCCGGGATCGCGGCCTTTATGCCGTGGAACACGCCCGAGAGATTGATGGCGATGATCTCGTCCCATCGCTCATCCGGGAAGTCCTCGACATTCGCCGTGAACTGCACGCCGGCGTTGTTCACCAGGATATCGAGCGAGCCGAGTGTCGCCTGGGTCTGGCGCACCATCGCGGCGATCTGCTCCGGCCGGCTGATGTCGGCCGCGTTATAGCCGACCGTCACGCTATGCTGCTTTTCCAGCTCCGCGCGGATGGCCTCGATCTGTTGGGCGTCGCCGAAGCCGTTCAGCATGACCGACGCCCCTTGCGCCGCCAGCGCCCGGGCGATGCCGAGGCCAATGCCGCTGGTCGATCCGGTCACAAGGGCCGCCTTGCCGCGTAGCATCATGAACTCGTCCTTCCGAAACCTTGATACGGCCTTGTAGCAGGAAGCAGACAGGCGGGCACCGGGCAAAGCGGCATGCCGGCACCGCGGCAGGCAGTATTTCAGAACGACAATGATACACACCGGAAGATTGTGTAATTTGCCGTCCAGGACTGACACTTTGTCGTTGAAACCGGGTTTGGATTGTGCTTCAGTCCACATATCGGCGCCAAAACTCAGGTCATTTCCGGGATAGAATCTGGCACTTTGAGTCCAGAAGAAACCGGCTGCGCGCAACAAGGCAGCCGGGGTGGAAGGCGAACAGGGTGGGCGGAAGCGCATTGATGCTGCCGCAAGCCCTGCGTCACAGAGTGACCGTCCGGGACATGTCATGCGCAGCGCTTTTCGCTTGCCGTGACGCAGGACGGTAACCCGCCGGAATGCTGATACGAAAAGCTACAGGAGGAACGCATGACTGTGCACGGCACCCTGCCGCGAGGACTGGCGGCTACCCGCTCTCCGTTGTTTCAAGGCCGGTTCGGCCGGATGTTCCGGAACCTGCCTCCGGCCCGGTTCGGACAGACCGATACCGACAGCGCGGCAAACCTGTCGGCCCTGGCCGACGCGATGATCGCCACATTCGACCCGCCGACCGATGGCCCCGACCCCGAGGAGAGCGGCATCCCGGCACTTTATACCTACCTCGGCCAGTTCATCGACCATGACATTACGTTCGACCCCGCAAGTGTGCTGACGAAGGCGCAGGACCCCGACGGACTCGTTGATTTCCGCACGCCGGCGCTGGACATGGACAACATCTATGGCCGCGGGCCGGACGACCAGCCGTACATGTACGACGGCCTGAAGTTCCGCCTCGGCGAGGTGCTCAGCGGACAGGGCGTGCCGGACGCACATGACTTGCCGCGCTTCGCCGGGCGCGCGCTGATCGGCGATCCGCGCAACGATGAAAACAGTATCGTTTCGCAACTGCAGGGCCTGTTCCACAGGTTCCACAACCGGATGATCGACGACAACCCCGGCTACGACTTCGAGACGGCGCAGCAGCGCGTGCGGTTCCATTACCAGTACATGATCCTGAACGACTTCCTGCCGCGGATCGTCAGCCAGCCGGTGCTGGACGCACTGAAGACGGGGGGACGGTTCGATAGCGACAGGATCAGGTTCTTCCACTGGAGGAACGGTCCCTTTATGCCCGTCGAATTCTCCGTCGCCGCCTACCGGCTCGGCCATTCCATGGCGCGGCCAGGTTACCGGCTGAATGCGGGCGACGACATGCTGCTGCCGATCTTCCCCGAACCGGACCACGGATTTCCGGTGGGACTGACCGGGTTCCAGACCATGGCGGAGCGGCGCGCGATCGACTGGGCCCGCTTCATCGACCTCGAACAGCGCCCCTATGGCGGCGACGGCCAGACCGACGCGAACCGGCAGCGGCTTCAGTTCGCATATCGTATCGACACCGCACTGGTGAACCCGCTCGCGAAGCTGCCGCCCAGCGTCGCCTCCGACCCGCCGCCGGTGCTGGCGGGACGCAACCTGCTTCGCGGCTGGCGCCTGGGCCTGCCGTCGGGCCAGGCAGTCGCCCGGGCCATGCAGATCACGCCGCTCAGGGATGAGGAAATCCTGATCGGCAAGGCCGTGGACCACCCGGACCCGGGAGAGCAGCCGCGGCCGATCACCGAGATCGCCAACGGCGTGTTCGCCGGCAACTGCCCGCTGTGGACGTACATCCTTGCCGAGGCTGCGTATCACCGGACCCCGGTGGCAATTCCCGCCCTCGGCGGACCCGAAACGATCACCACGCCCCAGCTCGGCCCTGTCGGCGGGCGGATCGTGGCCGAGGTGTTCCTCGGCCTCATGTTCGGTGACGGCGCCTCCATGCTGTCGCTCGATCCGCAGTTCGTGCCGGTGACCGGGCCTGGCTTTGCCCTCAAGGACCTTATCGCCTACAGCTTGGGGAAAGGACCTGCGCTCCACTGATCCCGGCCGGATGAAGATGCGATCATGGCCCCATCCATTACTACGCGAAGCTACGACAATGCGCGGACCGGCGCGACCGATCATGAAACGGTGCTGACCGCGACGGCGGTGCGCACACGCGGCATCGTCAAGCTGTTCAGCATGATGATCCCCGACGACCCGCGGCTGGAGGCGCAGCCGCTCGCCGTCGGCAACCTGCGCATGGCCGATGGGCGGACGCATGATGTCATCTTCCAGGCCAGCATGGGCAACACCGTTCATGCCTTCGATGCCGCCACGGGTCAGGAGCTGTGGCGGCGCAACCTGGGCCGGCCGGTCGCGCGGAGCCAGAGGATCGACAGCCACCTGACGAACAATTCCTGGGGCATCCTCTACGCCTGTGCCTGGATCAGCGGCAACGGCGACTGGCGGAACGCTCGGCATTTCCTGGCGGCGCTTCGCCTGGCCGACGGCACGCCGTCGCGGCCGCTGCTCGACCTTG
>DASQVN010000376.1:0-2948 GCA_035640755.1 Rhodopila sp. | reverse complement strand
CCGCCTTCAACCGCGCCAGGGAGGTTCTCACCGCCCGCGCCGACGTCCTGCACCGCGCCGCCAAGGAACTGCTCGCCCGCGAAAGCCTCACCGCCGACGAACTCGCCGTCCTCACCGGCAAACCAGGCAAACTCGCCGCTGCCCAGTAGGCTGTTACGTAGACTGCCACGCGCCCCCCATCGTCATGGCCACGCGCCCCTTTCGTCATGGCCGGGCTTGACCCGGCCATCCACCTCCTGTCAGTGCCGCAAACCCACCCCCACACACCCTTGCATCCGCCGCCCGGACTCGCTAGACACCCACTCCCCGGCACGGATGGGCGCGTAGCTCAGCGGGAGAGCATTCGCTTCACACGCGAGGGGTCACAGGTTCAATCCCTGTCGCGCCCACCACCCCCCACCCATCATCACCGCGCCGCGGCGGCCCGACCACCCCCCATCACGCGCCATCGATCGCGTTGCGCACCGCCCTCGCCAGGTCCGACAGCGCAAACGGCTTGGTGATGATCCGCGCCCCAGGTTCCGTCAGCCTGCGGTCCAGCATGTCATTGACCGGATAGCCCGTCATGTACAGCACCGGCAGCCCAGGCCGGCGCCGCATCACCTCCCGCGCCAGGTCGGGGCCGCTCGTCCCCGGCAGTTCCACGTCCGCCAGCATCAGCACCACGTCCGCCCGGCCGGTCACGATCCGTAGCGCCGCCGCCGCTTCTCCGGCGCTGATCACATGATAGCCGAGGGTCTCCAGCGCGTCCGTCGTGTAGTGCAGCACATCGGCGTCGTCCTCGACCACCAGCACCGTCTCCCGCCCCGTCGCCGCCGGCACCGGAGCCGGCTCCATGGTCTCCGTCACGGCGCCCGCCGCCGCCTCCTGCACCCGCGGCAGGTAGATCTTCACCGCCGTGCCGTGCCCCAGCTCGCTGTAAATCTTCACGTGCCCGTTCGACTGCTTGACGAACCCGAACACCTGCGACAGCCCCAACCCCGAGCCCTTGCCGACGCCCTTCGTGGTGAAGAACGGCTCGAACGCCCGCGCCGCATCCTCCGCCGACATGCCGATCCCGCGGTCGGTCACCGCAATCAGCACATACTGCCCCGGCGCTACCTCCTCGTGCGCCGCGGCATAGCTCTCGTCCAGATAGCTGTTCGCCGTCTCGATTGTCACCTTGCCGCCGTGCGGCATCGCGTCCCGCGCATTGATCGCCAGGTTCAGCAGCGCGTTCTCCAGCTGGTGCGGGTCGGCGAACGTCGTCCACAGATCCGCCCCGTAAATCGTCTCCAGCTCGATCTCGCCCAGCGAGTGGCGGATCAGGCTGCTCATGCTGCCGATCACCTGGTTCGCGTCCAGCGCCTGCGGCGAAAGGATCTGCCGCCGGGAAAACGCCAGCAGCCGCTGCGTCTGCGCCGCCGCCCGCCGCGCCCCCGTCATGGCATCCTCCAGCTTGCGCTGCGCGCGCAGCAGCCGCGACGCCTCCAGCGCACTCTCCGCCAGCTCGAGGTTGCCGATGATCACCGCCAGCAGGTTGTTGAAGTCATGCGCCAGCCCGCTGGTCAGCCGCCCGATCGCCTCCATCTTCTGCGCCTGGCGCAGCTGCTCCTCGACCCCGCGCTTCTCGGTGATGTCGGTATACAGCGTGACAAATCCGCCGTTCGGCATCTGCTTCCGCCGCAGCTCCATGATCCGCCCGTTCGGCCGCCGCCGCTCGACCGTGCCGACCGCGATGCCGGCCATGAACCGGTCGAGCCGCCGCCGCACCTCCGCCTCCACGTCCACCGGACCGAACTCGCCGGCCTGTGCCTGCAACCGCAGGATGTCGGCGAGCGGCATCCCTACATACAGCGCCTGCTCCGGCACGCCGACGGACCCGGCAAAATGCCGGTTCCACTCGACCAGCCGGAGCTGACGGTCGACCACCATCAGCCCATCCGGCATGCCCGCAAGCGTCGCGTGCCATTGCTCGATCTTGGATCTCTGCGACCTGGTCCAGACCCAGCAGACCGCCAGCGTCACGATGGCCGCGACGATCGCGCCGGCGAGCGCTCCTTCCATTACCCGCTTCCTGTGCCGGGCGAACGCCGTCGTTCAGCCCTGCCCTTTATCGCGCGGCACCGCCCCAGGTTGCCCCCCCGAGGCTGACCAGGGGACGGCACGCCGCACACCGCAGGCGTATATACCCCGGCATGGCCCGTGCCGCCATCCAGCGCCCCACCCCGACCACGCTTGCGAAAACCCGCCGCCCGTGTGACAGCCTCCCCCATGAAGACGCTCACCCCCCGCAGGCATTCTTGTGGCCTGCTCTTTGGTCTGCTCCTCATCCTGATCGGCACCCCCGCCGCCCGCGCCGCCGATCCGGTGCGCCTCGGCCTGCTGCATACGCTCTCCCCGGCGCCGTTCTATATCGCCCAGGAACGCGGCTACTTCCGCGACAACGGCATCGACCTGACGTTCCGCTTCTTCGATTCCGCCCAGCCGATCGCCGCCGCCGCCGTCGCCGGCGACATCGATATCGGCGTCACCGCCCTGACCGGCGGCTTCTTCAACCTGGCCGAGAAAGGCACGCTCAAGGTCATCGGCGGCGGCCTGCATGAGGAAAAGGGCTACGAAGGCTCCGCCATCCTCGCCGCCAACAAGGCCTACGACGCCGGCCTGACCAGCCTCGCCCAGCTCCCCGGCCGCAGCTTCGCCATCACCCAGTACGGCTCGTCGTTCCACTACATGCTGGGCCGTATCGCCGAGGCCGAGAAGTTCGACCTCAGGTCCATCACCCTGCGCCCGGTGCAGCAGACCGCCAACATGGTCGCCGCCGTCACCTCGGGCCAGGTCGACGCCACCATCGCCATCGCCTCGGTCGCCAAGCCGCTCACCGCCAGCGGACAGGCCCACCTCCTCGCCTGGGCCGGCGACATCGTGCCCTATCAGATCACCGCCGTGTTCACGACCACGAGAATGAC
>DASQVN010000375.1:0-3174 GCA_035640755.1 Rhodopila sp. | reverse complement strand
GGGGCTGGCGGCTCGGCCGGCGGCGGCGGGCGGCGGCGCGGATGGCGGAGGCGCTGCTGCCGGCGGCGGGCCGGTTCGGCTGCCGGTTCGAGGCGGCGGATGAGCCGGCGGTGAGTGTCGTACTGATCGTGCGCAACGGGTTTGCGGCGACGATGGCGGCGATCTGGTCACTGCGTGCCTCCACCGTGCTGCCGCTGGAGCTCGTTGTCGTCGATCTCGGGTCCTCGGACGAGACGCGGGCGATCGGGTCGTATGTATCCGGGGCGCGGGTGTTGCGGCTGGACGGGGAGACGAGCTGGGCGCAGGCGGCGGAGGCGGGGCGGCAGCTTGCCGGCGCGCCGCTGGTGCTGTTCCTGTCGGCGGCGTGCCAGGTCGGGTTCCAGGCGATCGACCGGGCGCGCGTCCGGCTGGAAGCGGACGGCGGGATCGGCGCGGTGGGCGGGATGATCCTGCAGGCACACGGGGTGATCGCGCAGGCGGGCGGCATCGTCTGGCAGGACGGACGGACGCACGACTACATGGCAGGCGAGTCGGCGTTGGCGCCGGAAGCGAATTTCATCCGCGCGGTGGATTTCTGCGCGCCCGCCTGCCTGCTGGTGCGCACCGAGGTGCTGAATCGGCTGGACGGGTTCGACCAGGGCTGTGCGCCGGGGCACGAGATGGTCGATCTGTGCCTGCGCATTGGCGCGGCAGGATTGCGGGTGGTGTATGATCCGTCCGTCGCGGTCACGGAAACGCTGCCTGGCGTGCGGGCGCAGGGCTTATGTCCGCACGTTCTGGCGAAGCACGCCAACCTGCTCTCGGCGCACGCCCCGGCCGGCGGCCCCAGTATACAGGTGCATGCTCGGCATGCCGAGCGGGGGCCGCGGCGCATCCTGTTCATCGAGGATACGGTGCCGCTGCGGCGCATCGGCTCGGGGTTCGTGCGGTCGAACGACATTGTGCGGGCGATGGCGGAGCTGGGCGCTTCGGTGACGGTGTATCCGGTGAACGGGTGCGAGCATCCGATTGCCCGGGTCTATGGCGACATGCCGGACACGGTGGAGGTGATGCACACGCTGTCGCTGGAGGGGTTCGGCGGTTTTTTGCGCAACCGGCAGGAGTACTATGACCTGATCTGGGTCGCGCGGGCGCACAACCTGCAGAAGCTGTGCCCGGAGCTGGTGAAGATCTACGGGGCGGATCTGGCGGGCGTGCGGATTGTTTTGGATACCGAGGCGCTGACGCCGCTGCGTGATGCGCAGGCAGCCGAACTGGCGGGGCGGACCTTCGATGCCGAGGCGGAGATGGTGTCATTGCAGGCGCTGGCGCGGCGCTGCGCTGCGACGGTGGCGGTGACGGCGGAGGAAGCCTCGGTATTGCGCCGGCACGGGCTGGGCGAGGTCTTCACCATCGGGCACGCGCTGGAGGCTCGGCCGAGTGCCCGGCCATTCGGGCAGCGCGGGGGGATGCTGTTCGTCGGCGCGATCCATACGGCGGACAGTCCGAACCTCGATAGCCTGGCGTGGTTTACGGCCGAGGTGCTGCCGCTGATCGAGGCGGAGCTGGGCTGGCAGACGCGGCTGACCATTGCCGGTTACATGGCGCCGGGGATCGACATGGGGCGGTTCGACGGGCACCCGAGGATCACGTTGCGTGGTGCGCTGGCGGACCTGGAGCCGCTGTACAACGCCCACCGCGTGTTCGTTGCGCCGACGCGGTACGCAGCCGGGGCGCCGTACAAGGTGCTGGAGGCGGCGTCGCGCGGGCTGCCGGTGGTGTGCACCGATATTTTGCAGAAACAGGTGGGCTGGGTGCCGGGGCAGGAGATCGTTGCGGCGAGCGGATCCGACCCTGGCGGGTTTGCCGCCGCGGTTCTGGCGCTGTACCGGGATGAGGCGCTGTGGTGCACGGTGCGCGAAGGGGCGCTGCAGCGGCTGCGGGAGCATGACCGGGACGATTTCGTGCGTTCGGTCGGGGCGGTGCTGGCAGCCGTGGCGGCGTGAGCGGCGCTACGGTCGCGCATGGGAGCTGCGCGATAGCTCGCATTTGGTTTGGAGTATTCGATTCACGCGCCGCATCGTGGGCGCTGCGCGTCATGCGCGTTTCTGCTGGATTACTGCTATACGGGATCCCCCGGGGCGGACCCCGGGGGACATGGCGTAATCATGAAAGAGGAAGTAAAAGCGTCGGCTGTATGACGGTGCGGCCGAATATTGGCCGCGTCACTTTGTAATCGGTCCGGGCTTAAATTCAACCGCGACTGCTGCGCCGCAAGCATCGGCGCCCGGATGAGAGGATTAGACGGCGCGGAGGCCGACCCATACGGTCAGGAGTACAGTAACGATCGCGATTGTTTTCAGGTAGGGTGCGAAATGACTGTAGTGGCGCACCGCGATCGTCAGGCCGGAGAACGCAGATGTCTTGGCAGCAGGGATTCGCATAAACGAATTTCGCATGACCGGGGCCTCGCTGTCGGCGTGGCTCCTCCACTGGCCTTGGAAAAAGAGTGCCGCGGAAGGGATCCTCCCGCGGCCAGGTTCAGGGGAGGAAACACGGACTTCTTAGCTCACGAACGCGCGATCCCTCAAGGGAAAATTCAAGTCTGCGTGATCACATTTATGGTTCGTGTGCGTAATGTTGCGGTTGGCGGCCCGGGCGGGGGCGATTGGGGCTGGTCTGCGACTGGGGTGCTTGCGGCGCGGACGTCGTGGATGGCGGCCCCATGTCCCCGGCGTTGAGCCGGGGATCAGGCCGCCATGACGAGAGAGGCGGCGGGGGCCGGGGGTTACGGCGGGACGGGGCTGTGGTGACGGGAGCTATGGGGGTGGGGCTATGGGCGATCAGATCAGTTCGATGGCGTCGCCGGTGGCGAACATGCCGCCTTCGATGACCTCGGCGTGGACGCCGAGGTCGGCGTGGCCATAGAGGGCGTGCAGTTCGGCGACCGGGTCGGCGTCGCGTTCGGCGGTTTCCGGGTTCACCTGGGTGGCGGGGCAGCGTGTGGTGGGCTTGATGATGCGGACCACAGCGCCGCCGATCTGCAGTTCACGGCCGATCCAGTCGCGTTCGGCCCACGCCGGGGCGCCGCTGAACCAGATGTTGGCGCGGAACCGCCGCCGGTGCCGGCGGGCGCCGACCTTGGCTTCGTAGTCGCGGAGGCTGGCGAGGTTGTTGAGGCTGACGACCGGGGTT